>CAZHJO010000136.1:0-7180 GCA_964532755.1 uncultured Maribacter sp.
TGAAGTAAGAAAACAAACCTGCCGAACCTCTATCCCTTACTTTGTTTATAGGGTCTGATATATCCTTGTAGAAGGCAGCAAAAGAAACCAACTGTCCTGTTGAAGGAAAGAATTCCCATTTAAGATCGTAGTTCAAGTTCTTTGAAGCTCTGACATCCACATTACCACGGGTTACCTGACCGGTTGGTGATACATATTCAAAAGGTGATACTTCCTTAAACTCAGGTAAGGTTAAGGTCCTACTCATGGCCAATCTAATGGCATGAAAGTCGTTTATGGCATACTTAACATTAAAGCTAGGATATAGGTTGTTGTAATCTTGTACACTTTCCCCAGTTCTTGGAAATAAATTTCCGATATCATAATTGACCGAAATATCATCTTGTTGAAACCGAAGGCCGGCATTGATATTCCATTTTTTTAACCCAACATTAAAATCGACAAAAGCTGCCTTGGAATCGTATTCACCTGTGTAAATATCCTTCCGTTCGCCAGTGGCATTGGAACCCAATAGATTAATTTCCAATAAACCACTATCAAAGTTGGACTGTTGAAATATGCTGCCTATGTTATCAATGGAAGAAGGATTTATGGCATTGGTCGAAGATTCCTCAACACCCACGAATTCTGAGCTAAAGTCCCTTTGTTTGTTTCTATAAGAGAGCCCCAATAAAATTTTAAAGGATTTTTCTTCTTCATCGATAATGTTTAAAACATCCTTTAAATATCCGTTAAATTCAATATCCTCGATTTTTTGGCTCGATTTTCTTTGTTGGAATCCGCCATTTCTACCTAGCTGCACATCAAATGAAGGTTCAATATCATTGGGGTCCCAGTTAACCTCATTTCTAGTTCGATTGGGCTCATCGGCGTTTACCAAATTATAACCACCTGCCCATTTTAAGGTATTCTTTTCACCTATTTCATGTGTGCCCATTAATTGAGTGATCAATAAGCGTGTCTGTTTTGTATTTTGATCCCTGATGAATTGGAACAATCCTTCTGCAGGATTTGTTTCCTCAAAAATCGTGGCCTCTCCGTTACGCCCCCCTTCAAAGATTGATTCACTTAATTTGTTCACAAAGAATGTGTTCGACTTAACCCTATTTTTGTCATTAAGTGTTAGGGCGAGATCTACAAGTGCCGTATTTACGATTTTATTGCGATATGTTGTAGCGTCAGTAATCGTGTCATCCACGAAGTTGGATCTAAATTGGCGGAAAAGACCTTCCTCATACTCGAAGGAACGTGAATGTGATCCTGTAAAAAATACGGAGAGCTTCTCACTTATCCTTTTTCCTGCGGTCAGGGAAAAAGAGTAGTCCATTGGATTATCTTGTTTTCTGGTATTCCAACCTTGTTGGGTAATTTGCTGCTGTACGCTTTTGTCTGAGTTGAAGAAGCCAAAAGTCACATCACTTTGATTAGGGGAAATTTTAAAATCATCCCAAACACCAGTTTTTGCGACATTAGAGTTGACACCTGTCGAAAAGCCAGCTCTTAATTCTTTGGAGCCAACTAGTTCTCTTGAACTAATGTTAATATTACCTGATGATTGGTCCGCAGAAGATTGTGCTGCATACGTTTTACTGATACTCACATTTCTGATCACCCTTGTCGGAAAAAGAGACAAGTCAATATTCTTTTTTTCCACGTCATCAGAAGGTACTGTTAGTCCGTTCAGTGTTGTTGACAAATAACGATCACCTAAACCACGTACAAATACATCACCAGAAGCTTCAGTGCTCGACACTCCGGATATTTTCGTTGTTGCTGCCGCAACGTCGGAAACACCTATTTTACCAAGCTCTACAGCGCCAATACTTTCCTTGATTTCAATGGATTTTTTCTGATCTATAAGGAGTGCAGTCTCTGAATCTTTTCTTGCGATTGTGGTAACCGTTACACCTTCTAAGGCCACACCAGTTGTGGCCATAGGTACATCTATTGTAGTAACTTTAGCTGCTTCAACGATTACTTCGGGAATTTCGACTGTTTCATATCCCAAAAAGCTATATACAACCGTATATGTACCAGGTTCCAAATTTGCAATTTCATAAAGACCATAAAAATCAGAGGTGGTTCCAATGGTAGTGCCTTTTATAACGACATTTGCAAAGGGTAGTGGTTCGTTATTCATTTCAGTATCGGTGAGCTTACCTAAAATACTTCCTGTTTTTTGTGCATTGATACATGCTGTAGTCAATAATAAAAGACTAAAAATAATTTTTCTCATGTTTGATTTCTCTGTAATTAAATACCACTGCAAAGAAACCTGCGAAGTGTAAAAACGATGTTAACCAGGTTTTAAAAGACGTTAATTAAAATGTTATAAAATCGTTAATGGTTTAAGGATATGTTTCGGTTAGAATTATCTTTTCTTAACATTGAAATAACGTATCTTGCGATTACCAATTATTAAGAATGAACTGGGAACAGCTACTCTCATTACGACGCCATGGCGATTCGCATAAAAGATTACGCAAAGAACAAGATGAGACCCGATTGGGTTTTGAAGTGGATTATGACCGTATCATCTTCTCATCCGCTTTTCGAAGCTTACAGGATAAGACCCAGGTCATTCCATTGTCAAAGACCGATTTTGTGCATACCAGACTTACCCATAGTTTGGAAGTTTCTGTAGTAGGACGAAGCTTAGGACGTATTGCCGGTAAAAAGATTTTGGAAAAACACCCCCATTTGAATAATGTGCACGGATACCAATTCAATGATTTTGGCGCCATTGTTGCCGCTGCCGCTCTTGCGCACGATATTGGCAATCCGCCTTTTGGACACAGTGGGGAAAAGGCCATTGGGGAATACTTTAAAACAGGAAATGGTTTACGGTATAAAAAGGTATTATCATCGAAAGAATATCAAGACATCATTGATTTTGAAGGCAATGCCAATGGGTTTAAACTATTGACAGAAACTCGAAAAGGAGTTGCTGGCGGCCTACGATTAAGTTATGCTACCTTAGGTGCATTTATGAAGTACCCAAAGGAATCATTGCCTAAAAAACCAACGAAGCATATTTCAGATAAGAAGTTTGGTTTTTTTCAGTCAGAAAAGGAAACATTTTTAGAAGTATCGGAAGAATTAGGTCTGAATCAGACCCGAAAAGGTAAGGAAGTATCATTTTCAAGACACCCATTAACCTATTTGGTAGAAGCTGCCGATGATATTTGTTATACCATCATCGATTTTGAGGACGGTATTAATTTGGGTCTGATATCCGAGGATTATGCCTTGGAGTATTTAATAAAACTGGTCAAAGATAGCATCAACACTAAAAAGTATAATGCGCTTGTCTACAAACAGGATAGATTGAGTTATCTGAGGGCATTGGCCATAAGCACCCTGATCAATGATGCAATAGAGGTATTCACCAAAAATGAAGAAGCAATCCTAAAAGGAACTTTTGAGGTCTCGCTTATGGACAAAAGCAAGTATATAGCCCAGATTGATGATATCATAACATTGAGTGTCAATAAAATTTACAGGTCCCAAGAAGTTGTGGAAAAAGAGATTGCGGGCTACAAAATAATATCTGATATTTTGGATGTCTACACCACAGCTCTAGTTAGGACCAAAGAAGGGGGAAGCTCGAACTACGATAAACTTATGGTCAATACCTTACCTACGTTCTACCAGCGAACTGAAATACCTTTGTATAACATATTATTGAATACTTGTTGCTATGTGGCAAGTATGACTGATGGTGCTGCAATAATGCTCCATAGAAAAATAAATGGCACGGAAATTTAAAATGGCACATTACATATTTAGCCATTTTTTGAATTCGGCTGCTTTGTTCTTGCTTATTATGATACTATTACTCGAAGCTGGATTCAAGATTATCTTAAGTTGATTGTTGCCATAACGTAAAATTTCGTAAATCCCTTTCACCGAAATGATATGCTGCCTATTTGCCCTAAAGAAAAACATAGGGTCAAGGCTATTGAACAATTCATCTAAACTGGAATTACTTGAATGTCTTTGCCCGTCAAGACAAGTAATTGTGGTCAATGAACTTTCGGTGCTAATAAACGCAATTTCGTCAACTTTAACAGAAATAAGCTTGTCTTTGGAATAGGTCAGCAAGCGATTTTTAATCTTTGCATTTTCATCTCCCTCTCCTATATCCTTGTTTTGACCTTCAAAACTTTCATTGATTTTATTTTTTAAATTGTAAAGTTCAGCATTCATTTTAGATAGGTTGATAACTTCTTCGGAAAGCTTTGCATTTTTTAGTTCCAATGTGTTTTCATAATAACTACCCAAAAAACGAACGGTCAGTAATGACAATAATACAATGGTTGCGCTTGAAAGCAAATACACCAACAAAAAATTGAACTTAAGTTTCTCAATTTGTTTTTCAATTTTATTGATGTTCGCGTGTGCGGCAATAATCCAATCCGAGTTCTTAACGGGGTACAAATAAATTATTTCCGAATTTCTATCCTCATTCGGGAAGTCCCGAATACCCCCTTTTTGTTTCTTATTGGTCAAGAGCCCATAAAAGTCCTCTGAATTTATTTCGTTATCAATAGATCTTACATATGATTCATCGGGATTGGTCTTTTTACCTATTTTTTGTGGATCAGGATGGCAGATCTCTACACCTGACCAATCGAACATACAAACGAATCCTGATTCGATGTCGGTACCTTCTATGCTCTTTTGAATATTACTAATTACCGTTTGCCGGTCAATGCCATTTTCAAGTTGCGAAGAAACCAACTCGGCAAATTCCCTAGCTTCTCTTTTGCTCGATTCAATTTGAATTTCTAAAAATTGATTGGTACTAACCTTGACCATATAGGCCATACTAAAATAACCAATGATAAACACAATGGTAGAAATAGCCAAAAGAGTGAACAGATATAGATTATCCTTTTTCAAAAAATGGGAAAACTTTAAAGTTAATATTTCCTTTTCAAGCCCAATTTTTCCCTATTCACATATTTTTATTTGAATAGGGATATGTGTCGGATTAATTTACTTCCATAATTAATTAAACGCACTACAAATTATGAAAAATATATACTTAGTTCTGTTCGTGGCTGTTTTTTTACTTCAATCTTGTAGCAGTGATAATGATCCAGATCCAATTATCATAGACGACCCACAGCAAATGGATGATCCAGAACCAGAGGTAAATGCTGTAAAATTGACAGATAACACAACTTTTGGTAAAATACTGACCGATGCCGAAGGGATGTCGCTATACTTCTTTTCCCTGGATACCAAAGACACCTCGGAATGTTTAGATGGATGTTTGGATGCATGGCCTGTTTTCTATGAGGAAACCATAACAGTTGATGCTGGACTGAGTACTTCTGATTTTGCAACAATTGACCGTGCAGATGGTGCTAAACAAACCACTTATAAAGGCTGGCCATTGTATTATTTTGCGAGCGATAGCGCTGCCGGCGACACGAATGGTGATGACGTTAACAATGTATGGTATATTGCCAAGCCAGATTATTCCTTAATGTATGTGCGCACACAATTGGTTGGCCATGATGGTTTAAACTATTTAGAGGACTATACTGAAGGTGAGGATTCAACATCCTATATTACCGACATCGAAGGAAATACCCTTTATATTTTCATAAACGACACTAAGGACACCAATAATTTTACAAACCCCGATTTTTCGAATGATGCCGTTTGGCCTATTGTTGAGATTACATTAGATAAAATTCCAAGTATCTTGAATGCTGGAGATTTTGGAACAATAGATGTTTTTGGTAGAACGCAATTGACCTACAAAGGCTGGCCCCTATATTATTTTGGACAAGATACGGCCCGTGGTGACAATAAAGGTATTAGTTTTCCATTCCCTGGGGTATGGCCGATTGCCAATATTGATACACCAATGGCCCCAGAGCCTGAAAGCACTGTGAAACTGGCAGAAGATATGACCTTTGGAAGTATATTGACCGATGCCGAGGGCATGTCGCTCTATTTCTTTTCTTTGGATACCAAAGATACTTCTGAATGCCTTGATGGATGCTTGAATGCCTGGCCAGTATTTTATACAGAAGATATAACAGTTGATTCTGGATTGGATGCAGCGGACTTTGCCACAATTCAAAGAACCGACGGTGTAATGCAAACAACCTATAAAGGGTGGCCGCTATACTATTTTGCTAATGATGCAGTTGCTGGGGATACCCTAGGGGATAAGGTAAATGATGTATGGTATATTGCCAAGCCCGATTATTCCTTAATGTACGTACGTACACAATTGGTTGGTCATGATGGCCTGAATTATTTGGAGGATTATACAGTAGGTGATGGCTCAACTTCCTATATTACGGATATTGAAGGCCGAACACTTTACGGATTTGTCGCGGACACCAAGGACACCAATAATTATACGGCTCCTGATTTTTCAAATGACTCGGTCTGGCCGATTTTCGAAATGGACTTAGATAAAATTCCAAGTATCTTGGATGCAGCTGATTTTGGTTCAATAGATGTTTTCGGAAGAACACAAGTTACTTACAAAGGTTGGCCCTTGTACTATTTTGGGCAGGATGAAGCACGCGGGGATAACAAGGGCATCAGTTTTCCGGCACCTGGGGTATGGCCGATTCTCAACGTAGACTCACCATTGTTGGAATAAATAGAATAAGCCTGTTATTTAAAGTTTAGATTATTTAGTAGTTTAGAACAAACCATATCATATGAAGAATCTACAATTATTTACAGCCATTGTGACGGTGTCATTCATAATATCATCCTGCGAATACAATGTAGAAAATGAAGAAATAGTGATTGATCCGTGCGAATCGACAGTCTCATATAGCGCTACAATTAGGCCTTTGATTGATACAAATTGTATGCCTTGCCATAATGGCGATGGGAATACGCCCTTTGCACCGGATTTAACGAATTATAACTCGGTTCAAGGAATTGCAAGTTTGATAAAGGATGTTACCCAAAGTGGCAGGATGCCTCAAAACAGTAGTTTAACAGAGGTTGAGAAGGATGCAATCAAGTGTTGGGTTGATAATGGTGCCTTGGATAACTAAATACTAAAAGGTGAGAGGTAGAAAATTCAAAATATTATTAGGATTTTTCTTGGTTGTAATTATCACCTTGACCGTTTCGTTGTATTATTACAATAAACCGCATGTGAATGTTGAAAAATCCGAGGCGGTCTATA
>CAZHJO010000137.1:0-7180 GCA_964532755.1 uncultured Maribacter sp.
CTTCTTCTTTACATGCCAAAAAAAAGCTCATCGAAAGCAATGTGAAGCAACTAATAAAAACTAACTTGATCTGATGTCCCATAAATCTATTGCCGATTGTTCCATTTATACTCAAATGTACTTGTAATTAAACATATTCCGTATCTGTGTGTACATAATTTGTCTTAATGGGATCAGAACAGTTATTTGTAATTAAAATAAAATGTTATGTATTCCTTTACCCAATAGTACAAACTTGTTTTTATGCCTTTCACTAGATACATGTTCCCCATTGATTGTAATTGTATTCCCCTCGGTATCTTCTAAACTTTCTAAATTTAAGTTTACGTTCATTTCTTCCGGTACTTCTATTGTAAGGGATTTGGTCCCGTTTGCATCCGTATCCCATTTTATAAATAGATTTCCTTGTGGTGAAGGTACAATGGCTTCCATTTTTTTCATGCTTGATTTGGTTCGATAAACCTCCACTTCTTTCATACCTGGCTTTATAGGTTTGACACCCAAAAGATATTCGGCAAATAAAGCGGGCGCAAAAGCACTTTCAGTTTGGGCATCGCTGCGGGTTCGTCCCATTTCTAATTTACCAGACCGTCCTATACCATCAAGACGCCATTCTTCCCATAATGTTCCGTTTGTATTGGGCTCAAGCATTTTATCAAATCGAGAGCGAAACATTTCAAAGGATTCATCAATGTAACCGTATTCGGCCAATCCTTTGTGCAAATAGTATGACATTGCCGGAGTGACCATAATCAAGCCTGATTCACGCCTAACATAATCATGATTGTCTTCTATGAGCAATTGTTCGGCTATTTTATTTGCCTGCTCCTGGGTTGCAACATTTAGAGCTAAACCAATAGCATTCGCATGTTCGCTGAACATTTGGGATTGTTCTCCAGCAATAAGGGCATCAGCGAAAAGTTGTTCCTCTTCATTCCACAAATACTGCTGTAGTGATTGACGAAGATGTTTTGCTTTTGCTTTATAGAATTTACTTTCGGGCATGTCAAACCAAGTCAGCAGCTTTGCATAATCATCCAGAGCACCCAGATAGTGTCCATTCAAATTAAAGTTTGCCCCACGTCGGTCTTGCAAGGCGTGATCTAGCCAATAGGGATAAGGAGGATTGTCTATCATTCCCAAATCGTTGGTAAAACTAGCTAACAACTGCATCAATTTTTGGGCAGTGGGCAACAATTCTTTTGTCGTTTTATAGTCTCCTGAATACAACAAATAATTATATAGACTTCGAATCCAGAGACAATTAGAATCTAAAATGACCATAAAGTCATCACTAGCGGCTGGGGCATAGGCTGGCATAATACCGTTTGCCTGCTGTTCCTGGGCAGTCTGTACTAAATATCTGCGTTGGAGTGCCGTATCGCCGAAGAGGTAGTAGTTTCCAAGCGCAGCGTAGTAACCTGTTTGTGCATATTGTCTGCGTTCGCGATAGTTATCTGTATATGCATCCGTGGTGCACGCATCTATGGTTTTTGCGGTGGCATCCATATATTGCTTTATCCATGGTGCTTCCTTTGATTTCATGACACCCCTATTTTCAAAGGGATATTTTAATTCTCGTATACCTAAAGAAAATAGGTTTAGGGGAGCTTTGGAATTATGAACTATGATTCCTAAATAACGGGCAGGTTTAAAATAAGTAGCCTCCCAAAACTCTTTTTCTCCGGAAAGGATGATTCTATCGCGATATTCCGAATCCACAATTTTATACGTAAACCCATCATTGACAATAAATGGTGCACCTACGACCTCTATTTCTGTTCCCGACGGCCCTTGAATTTGCAAAGTAGGTGTACCACTTAATACCTCTCCTAAATCAAATAATAAAAACCAGGCTTTCCCATCGGCTGTTTTTGGAATTTCCAAAGATGCTTTTCGGGTACCATACTTCTTCATCCCTTTCGCAATGTATATATCTACCAAACCTGATAGTTTGGTAGAACCTGATAATTCAGGTGTATTCATTTGGACCGCTTGAACAAGATTTTCCACACGGACATGATTTTCAATTAGGTAAGGCACTTCACGTGGTACTAAAGATGTCCAAGGGGTAGCCAATTCATATGGACTGTCATTTTTTTGAACCGAAGGCCAACCATCTGTTCTAAGCAAAGGAGTTGCATTTGACCAATCAGAATCATTGAATTCAATATTTTTCCACCCATGCAAGTGCTTTCGCATATCAACATGGTCATTTACTATTTGCTGAAAACGACTTATCGTTGGGGAATTATCGTCCCATGAAGGTTGGCTCGAAACTCTCCAATCTGAATTCGTGAAAACTGTTTCTGTTTTCCCGTTGGAATTCATGTCTAATTGCACCAACAACCCACCTCTTTGGTCAAGGTTGTAGGAGAACTTTTTCTTTTGCTGGTGTACCCTAATGGCCATAAGATTTTTTCCTTCCCGAAGTAATCCTAAAATGTCCAAAATATCGAATGATTGATGATGGGGGGCACTGCGGGCGGGTCCTCTACGAACATATTCTCCGTTAATGTACAGTTGGTACTGCGAACTTGCAGTAATCCTCAACAAAGCTTCATTTGGCAAATTGGTTAACTCAAATGTTTTTCTTGCCAGCATGACATCCGAGTTTATGGAATCTTTCAACCATATCCATTGCGCTTGCCACTCATATTTTGGCATTTCATCATTTGGAGTATACCAAACATGCTCCGTTTGTGATGCTACCGTTTGGAAATGCAGCGCTAATACAAGAAATATTACTAACCTTATGCTCATTGTTCCTTACTTAGAAAATCGATCATATTGAATAAAATTTTATCAGCTACTGGGTCTTTGCCTAAATTTTCAACTAGTCGTAATTGTGAAATCAAATACCGCCCTTTCCCAGAAGGAATAATAGCCATATCAGAACCCCACCAAGAAGCCCCAGGCCCGGAATAGTTCATTTTGTGGTCTACAGAGAACCAATCGAAGGCTACTGTACCAACTATAGTTTCAATTTTTTTTCCATCCTTACCCTTCAAATCGCGAAGTGTAGTCCTTGGCCATACATTTTCATATACATTGCGCATCATACCGTTGGTTGGGAGACCTTCAAAAATAGGATGATCATGTACCAAATGCGGAATACATGTCCATAAACCTACTGCTGGATGGGCATTTGTACTGAAGGGGAATAAAGGATCATTACCATCGCTGTCTTCTTCCGTGCCTTCAATATAAACTACAGTACCTCCATTTTGAGCGAACGCTTGTACAGCCACAAAACGACGTTTGTCAGAATTTGATTTTGGCAAAGCCTTGGTTACGAATACTGGAACAGTGATATCTGTTGATTTTGAAAAGGCAGCTATTTTGATTCCAGATTTTTTTAGAAATGGAGAAAGGGTTTTGTTAACATCCAACAAAGCGATTTTAGTGTTTGGAGGTGTTAAGATGTTCTCATTAAAAACGTCAAACTCCATTTTGTTTTCGTTTATAACCTGACCATCAGCGGATGTGATTTTTGCTGATACGATGTAGCTGTCAGACCAACTTGAAGTGTTTATCTCCTCATAAAATAGTTTTGAAACCCCTGATTTCCAATTAGCATTCACATTTTTGTTGAATACTGTTTGACCAGATTCATCGATAACTACTATATTAAGTTTGGCTCCTGGAACTTCTTGCAAATCATTAATGCCTTTAACGCTAAGGTCAATTCCATTTTTAGAATAAGCGTTTCGAGGTTCGGCCCTAATTGAAAGGAGCTGCGGTTGATTGGCAGCCTTGGTTCCTTCATATACATCTATTTTCGGATTACGCCAAAGGTCGATGAGTCCTGCTCCCAAAATCCAGTCTCCTGCAGCTAAGGCGTGAATGCAGTAGCCATCTACTTCTGGGTTCGAACGTACTGCCTCGATCATGCGTTTGTTCGCGGCCCCATGAATAGCTTGTTGGTCCAGATAAAACTGTTGCATATCAGGATAGAGGCTCTTGAATCCACTATCTCTTAACAGCAATTCTTGTTCCTCTGCCAGCCTTTTGTGGTAGCGGTAAGCTGGAGTCAAAGGGTTGCCTTTTTCAGCGAACATTTGATTGTTGACCGTTAAATCAGGCAGACTTCCATAACCCAGTTCTGAAACAAATGACATCAGTCCTGGCACCACATTACGGCCTGGAGTTGGCCCTTTATATCCTTTCAATCTTTTTTCTTCCTTCGTTAGACCTATAGATAAATACCCATCATATCGGTCCTTATCAATAAAAGGACCAGGATAATTGTGAATGTCGTTGAATTGGGTTGGCTCAAATTCATTGGGTAAATACATATTGGCCCCAAAGGCCCATCCGCCGGATTCATCTAAAATCAATCGTGTTGGGTCTAAGGTCCTAGTGACCATGGCCATGGGGCGCATCAGTTGTTTTAATACCGGGCGATGCAGTTCATTAAAGAGTTCCCATTGTACGATACAAGCCCTATTTCTATCACGAAGAATGGTTTGAGTAACTTCATTTTCTACTCTTTTTGACAAATAAGGTGTTGATAATGGAAGGCGCATACATTCCAGAGCCGGACTACCTACCACCATAACGCCCATCTCATCGGCCAAATCCAACCACATGGGCGTGGGTGGATGCCGCCAGGGTCGAATCATATTGAAACCAGCCTCTTTGGTCAAGCGAATCTCTTTCCGTGCCATTTCCTCAGAATCAGGATAGGCAATCCCGTTCGGGTATAAACCTTCAAAAAAAGTAGCTTTTATATAAATCCGCTTTCCGTTTAGGTAAAAGTCTTTGTTCTTGATAGTGAGTTCCCGCATGCCAAAATGTTCGCTCCAAACATCGGATAGTTTCCCGTTTGAGGTTACTTTGATTTCAGCTTTGTACAAATGTGGATTCTCAGGGGACCAAAAAACAACATCGGGAATTTCCATTACAAAATCCTTTTTGTTCTTCCCAGGATGGAGTTGCCATATTTCCTTGGCGTTTACAACTGCTTTTGTTGAATCAATCGCAGACGTAATTTTGATTTCCAGTTCTGCTGATACTCCTTTGATTGCAGTTTGGTCTACTTCCACATGAAAGGTCGCGGTATTATCGTTGGTTTTGGGTTCGATAAACACATCATCAACATAAATTTCATCGGTGGCCAACAGTTTAACTTCTTGCCAAATTCCTCCTGAAATTCCACCCCTCCATTGCGGTGTTTCCAATGGTTTTACTCCATCTACTTCTTTATCTGATAAAAGTATAGGGCCAACCACTCGAATCGTTAGTACATTTTCTTCGTCGTATTTAAGTAATTCATCCACTCGGAATTCAAAAGGGGTAAAACCCCCTTCATGAAAACCAACCACTTCATCGTTCAACCAAAATTCCGACAGGTAATTCACGGCACCAAAATGCATGCGAACCACCTTTCCATTCCAATTTTTGGGAACTTGAAATGCACGTCGATAAAAACCCACACCCTCATAATCTTGCTTGATTAGTTCCCAGCTACTAGGAACATTGATTTCGGTTTTATCCGGATGAGCTCGAAAGATTGAATCTTTTTGCCAACCAGCAGATCTTCCATCGTTGGTCTCATCAAAAATGATTTCCCATTTCCCATCGAGGGAGAGTTCTGTTTGTGCCCAACAACAGGTTTGTAAGCTTAGGGCAAGGCTCAGGACAATTATTTTAGTAGCTGTCATAGCTTTATTTTTGTTTTTGAAAATCCCTCTAATTTAATAGGCTCGACCATTTTTTGCAGTTGCTCGCGCATTTCTTGAAGCGTACTTTTGTTCGTGGCTGCCATATTCGTCCATTCATGGGGATCATTTTTATGGTCGTATAGTTCTTCCAAACCATTATTATAGAGAATATAGCGATATCTGTTGGAGCGAATGGCATAATGCTGCATACTAGGGTCATTTTCATGTTCTGGTCCAGCATACACAACAGTCAAGGCTGCCGAGACACCATGCCAATTCCTTGTATTTGGATTCTTTAACAAAAGCCTCATGCTCTTGCCATCGAGGGAATGGCCTTTTTCGTTTTTCATGTTTTCGGTGGAAAGTCCACATAAATCGATAAGTGTGGGATACACATCAATTAAGGACACCGTTTGTTCTATTTTGGAATTCTCCCTGGTCATACCCGGGACACGCATCATTAAAGGAACACGTGTACTTTCTTCCCAAAGTGAATTTTTATAGAGATACTCTTTTTCACCCATATGAAAACCATGATCACTTGCCAGGACAACGATTGTATTTTCTTTTAATGATGAATTGTCCAGTGCATCCAAAACTTGACCCACGTTGTCATCGACTGCTGCAACACAGGCGAGATAGGCCTGAGTCCATTTTTTTAGGCCTAGTTCTGTACTGCCATACGCTTTGGTGATTGCATCGAACATTTTCTTTCCAAAGCGCAGCGTAAATACATCACCTTGATAGGCCACCTGTAAATGGGTATCCTCTACGTCATTCTTTCTAATAATGGCCAATTCAAGTTCTTCCAACGGGAAAAGGTCAAAATATTTCTGGGGAGCAACTAGTGGTGTATGTGGCCTCAAAAAACCAACTGCTAAAAAGAAAGGTTGGTCTGTTTCCTTTTTAGCAAGTTCCTCGATTTTGTCCACCGTCCATTTGGCGTTGAGCTCATCAGGTGTGGGGTCACGATCGTCGTCATTGACATACCGCATTGGTTTAAAACCCAGCTTAGCATTCCCGGTGGTCCAATACAAGGATTTGCCTTCAGAATTTGATCTATCTTCCAGATTAATAAAAGGCCCCAAAGAACCGTCGACCCAACCGATATCGGAAAACGGTTTAGGAACATCTGGGTGAGGTACTTGATTCTCACCTTCAAAGGGCGTAGGTGAATAGTCGGCTTCATTTTCAAAACTGCTCCATAATTCAGGCTTATTGTGATGCATGATCTTTCCCGTACCCATGACGTTGTAACCCGCTGCTTTGAATTGCTCCATCATCGTTCTGGAGTTATTCAAAACCTCATAATCATACCATGGTTTCTGAAAGTAGTTGTTAGAGTTATGCGGATATATTCCAGTAAACATACTTGCCCTTGAAGGACCACACATCGGGGCATTTGTAAAGGCTTGAGTAAAAATGGAGGCAGTTTCGGCAAAAGCATCCATATGAGGTGTCCTTGCCTGTGAGTGGCCACTTAAAATACCAATATTGTCATTTAGGTCGTCAAC
>CAZHJO010000138.1:0-7173 GCA_964532755.1 uncultured Maribacter sp.
TTTGCCTTGTAATTGTGCAGCTGCATCAATAGTAAATGTGCCATTAGAAACAATTTCATCACCAATGTTTAAACCTTTTAAAACCTTGTAGTTTTCGCCAATTTGATTGCCTAATTCAATTTCTTTCATTTCAAAAACTGGCTCATTAGGGTTCGTTTTTAAATACACCACAGAACGTTCACCTGTCCAAAGAACTGCTGAAGATGGAATCATAATATCTTTATCATTATCCAAATTAATTGCTTCAACTTTACCAGTTACAAACATTCCAGGTTTAAAAGCATTATTAGAATTATTGAGTACAACACGCAATGTTACAGTTCGTGTATTGATATTTAAAATTGGGTCTATAAAGTCAACTTTTCCCTTAAATTCTTTATTTGGATAAGCATTGGTTGATACTTTAACTTCCTGTCCTTTTTTAAATAAGTCAATTTGATTTTCATAAACATCAAAGTTTGCCCAAACTGAATTTAAATTTGCAATCTTTAATAAAGGTTGACCTTGTTTAATGTAATCACCTTGTTCAACTAACTTTTCAGTTACTGTTCCAGATACTGTGGCATAAACAGGAAAATTTTCTTTTACTTTTCCTGTTTCTTCAATCTGATTGATTTGATTATCAGATAGCTTCCATATTTTTAGCTTATTACGTACAGCTTTATATAACTCTGGTTGTGATTCTTTTAGCGATGCTGCGGTAATCAATTCTTGTTGAGCTGCGTATAATTCAGGTGAATATATAGTTGCCAATAATTGACCTTTACGAACTTCTTCACCAGTAAAACTTACATTCAAACGTTCAATTCTTCCAGAAAAATAACTGACTTGAACAGTATTAGCTTCTTCATTTTCAGCAATCTTTCCAGAAAGTTTAGTAGTGTTATCTTCTATACTTGCTTTTCCAACAATTGATGTTTGGATATTGGCTAAAGCCATTGCATTTTTCGTTAACTTGAATTGGTCTGCCGATAAACCATCTGCTCCAGCTTCTGAAGGAATTAAATCCATACCACATATTGGGCAATCTCCCGCTTCGGGTTGCATTATTTGTGGGTGCATTGAACACGTCCACATTTGATTGGTTTCTACCGTTTCATTGTGATTATGCTCTTCTTTTTCATTAGAAGAATTGCCGAATAACAGCCAACCTAATAGTAGACCTACTGCTAATATTCCTGTATAAATTATATATTTTTTCATTTTTTTAAATTTTAATTGATTTTAATCTTAAAGCATTTGCTATTACCGAAACAGAGCTAAAACTCATTGCCAATGCAGCAATCATTGGTGATAGTAATAAGCCGAAAACGGGATAAATTACACCTGCTGCAATAGGTACGCCTAACACGTTGTATATAAACGCAAAAAATAAGTTTTGCTTAATATTTTTTACTACTCCGTGACTTAATTTTTTAGCTTTTACAATTCCTTGCAAATCACCTTTAACTAATGTTATTGAAGCACTTTCGATTGCAACATCTGTTCCTGTACCCATTGCAATTCCAACATCCGATTGTGCTAAAGCTGGCGCATCGTTAATACCATCACCTGCCATAGCTACAACACGTCCATTTTGTTGAAGTAAATCAATTTCGTTTAGTTTATCTTCTGGCAAACATTCAGCTTTATAGTGTTTTAATTTTAATTGGTCTGCAACTGCTTTTGCAGTATTCTTGTTATCTCCTGTTAGCATAATAACTTCAACTCCGTTATTTTGAAGTTCATTAATAGCTTTTATGCTTGTAGGTTTTATAGCATCAAATATGGTTACATAACCTACTGCTATATTATCTACTGCTATATATGAAACCGTTTTACCTTGTTCTTGCTCCTTAATAACATTTTCAATCAGATTTTTAGAAATACTTATAGAATACTGTTCTAATAATTTAGTATTTCCTAAAGCAATTTTCTTACTTTCTATAGTGCCTATAACACCTTTTCCTGCTACAGCTTGAAAGTCGTTTACTTTTGTAATAGATGTCTTTTTAATTTTACTATAATTGACAATAGCTTCGGCTAAAGGGTGTTCACTATATTGGTTTAATGATGCTATGAAATGAAGTAATTCTTCCTCTTTTAAACTGCTTGTTGAAAATACTTTTTCAACCGATGGTTTACCTTCAGTAATTGTTCCTGTTTTATCTACAATAAGCGTATTAACTTTATTCATTTTCTCTAATGCTTCTGCATTTTTAATTAATACACCAGATTGTGCTCCTCTACCAACACCAACCATAACAGACATAGGTGTTGCTAAACCTAATGCACAAGGGCAAGCAATTATTAATACTGCTATTGCATTTACAAAAGCAAAAACATAAGCTGGTTCTGGACCAAATACAGACCAAAGGATAAATGTTACAACAGCAATTATCAAAACTATTGGAACAAAATATTTTGAAATTCTATCCGCTAACTTTTGAATTGGTGCTTTAGAACGACTTGCATTGTTAACCATATGAATGATTTGCGACAATAGGGTTTCAGAACCCACTTTTTCAGCTTTCATTACAAATGATTTAGTGCCATTTATTGTTCCTGAACTTACTTTATCATCAATACTCTTATCTACAGGTATTGGTTCACCTGTAATCATAGATTCATCTATACTACTATGACCTTCTACTACACTTCCATCTACAGGGATTTTTTCACCAGGTTTTACTCGTAATAAATTTCCTTTTTCAATTTCATCAATTGATATGACTTTATCTTCTCCATTTACTACTAATGTTGCTGTTGAAGGCACTAATTTTAGCAATTCTTTTATCGCTCCACTTGTTTGACTGTGTGCTTTTGCTTCTAATAATTGACCTAACAACACTAATGTTAAAATAACTGTAGTTGCTTCAAAATATACAAATACATTACCTTCAGATGTTTTAAAGTCTTGCGGAAATATATCTGGAAATAGCATTGCAAAAACGCTAAAGAGCCACGCTATACCAGAACCAATTCCAATTAAGGTAAACATATTTAAATTAATTGTTTTTATTGATGTCCAAGCTCGAGTAAAGAACATCCAAGTAGCATAGAACACTACAGGAATGGATAAAACAAGTTGTATCCAATTCCATTGTTTTTGTTCTAAAATGTTATACAAAGGATTGTTATCTATTGCTTCTGACATTGCAATAAGAAATATTGGCACAGTAAATATTGTTGCAATCCAAAACTTCTTTAACAGCTTTTTATAGGTTTTATCCTCTTCTGAAATATCTGCTTCTAAAGGCACTAAATCCATTCCGCATATCGGGCAAGAACCTGATTCATCTTTTATTATTTCAGGGTGCATAGGACAAGTAAATTGATTTCTTGAACTTGTAATACTTATTTCTTCCACCAAGTCCATTCCGCAAACAGGGCAATTACCAGATTTGTCATAAGTTTTGTCACCTTCACAATGCATAGGGCAATAAAATGTACCTGTACCTTCTCCTTCAGGTTTTTTATTCATTTTGGGTTCTGAATGATGGTGATTTTCTCCTTGGTTATGAATGCTATATCTGCCATCATCCTTTTTTAAAGCTTCCTGAAATGTTTCAATGGGAATATGGGATTCCATTTCAATAATAGCTTCTGCATTTTCCAAATTAACAGCAACATTGGAAACGTCTTTCACTTTAGAAAGTGTTTTTTCTACGTGACCTCTACAACCGTTACAGGTCATACCTTGTATGTAATATGTATGTTTCATTGTTTACTGAATTAAATAATTAATGATTGAACTTTGAACGTAATAGGTTTTAATAGACTCTATTTGGTTTATTTGAAACTTTAGCTGCAATTCTTGAATATCCAACACATCATTAAAATCAATCGTTCCTGTTTCATAGCTTTTGATTAAAATATCTTCAGCATCTTTCGCTTGTTGTAAATTTTTGGTTTGAGTTGCATAACTTATTCTTGAAGAAATACGACCATTAACAGCCTTATCTAAAAATGTTTCCAACGTATTCAAACGTTCATCTTTTTGAAATTCAATTTCCAATTGTTGTAGTTCATTCTGTTTTGAAATTGATTTGTATTTTTTGTTGAAAATTGGAATTGAAACTGAAACCATTGGCATTACAATGTCTTTTCCGTTGTCACTAAAATCCATATTTGGTCTTTCTACTACATTGATATAGTCTAAACCAAAACCAATCATTGGGCTACTTTCTTTTTGATTTAGTAACTCTGACTGTTCTATGGATTGATAGAGTTTATCGTATTTCAGCAATTCAGGATGTAATGCTAAACTTTCAGTATTAACTTCAAAATCATCTGATGGAATAACTAAACTATCAACAACATTTACCGCAATATTATTTGCTCTATTTAGTAGGTTGTTAAACTTTGTTTGTTCAGCCAAATATTCTTGCTGCAATACATCCTTTAACTGTTGCATTTCGTTTTGACGCATTTGTAAACGTAATACATCAACTGCTGATGCTTTACCAACCTCAACAGAAGTCAAAGCCATTGTTTCATAAGTTTCTAACAGATTGATATTCTCTGTTAACACCTTTTGTTTTGCTTTATTAGCATATAGTTTGTAATAGGATTGTGAAACCGAAGACATTAGTTTTCGCTTCGCAATTACAATATCTTCATACTTAACATCTGCTAACGAACTAACGTAATTTTCTCTTGCCGAAATATTACCAAACCACGGTAACATTTGTTTTGCAGATACTTTAAAGCGTTGAGCACCTGTTCGAGTTTCAGGTTCGCTTACAAAATAACCTACTCCAAATTCTGTATTAGGAACCGTATTGACTTCATTTACTTTTTCTGAAACCCTTTTGTATTGCAATTCAAATTTTTGAATTTCAGGGTTGTTATCTAATGCTTCATTAATGAGCACATCTAATTGTTGCGCATTTCCTTTGAGAACAAAGATTAAAAAACAAAGAAAAATGACTGACTTTATGTGTGATTTTATATGTTTCATTATACTGTTCTTTTAAGTTTAACTTCTGCTTTCCAACTATATAAAACAGGGACTACAAATAGTGTTATTAAAGCGATTAACATTCCACCAAAACTTGGTATTGCCATAGGTATCATAATATCACTACCTCTTCCTGTAGATGTTAATACTGGTAATAATGCCAATATGGTAGTAGCAGTTGTCATTAAACAAGGTCTAATACGTTTTTCTCCTGCTTCTACTACTGATGCTCTGATTTCTTTTTTATTTTCTGGTGTATTTCTATCAAATGTTTGTGTTAAATAAGTTGCCATTACAACTCCATCGTCTGTTGCAATACCAAAAAGAGCAATGAAACCAACCCAAACTGCTACACTTAAATTAATTGGATGTATTTGAAATAATTCACGTAGATTCTCTCCAAAGAAATTAAAGTTTAAAAACCAATCTTGACCATAGAGCCAAATCATTAAGAAACCACCAGCAAATGCTACTGCAATACCTGTAAATACCATTAAGGATGTTCCAACAGAACGGAATTGGAAGTACAGTATCAAAAAGATAATTGCCAAAGCTAATGGTACAACAACCGATAAAGTTTTTTCTGCTCGTAATTGGTTCTCATACGTTCCTGTAAATTGATAGTTAATGCCTTTTGGTACAACCAATTCGCCATTATCTATCTTTTCTTGAATTAAGGTTTGTGCATTTTCAACCACATTTACTTCTGCAAAACCATCCATTTTATCAAATAACACATAGCCAACTAAAAAAGTATCTTCACTTTTAATTACTTGTGGACCTTGTTCATATTTTATAGTCGCCAATTCACTTAACGGAACAGGGCTTCCTTTTTCAACAGGCACATAGATTTGTTTTAAATCGGTTGGATTTGCTCTTAATTCTCTTGGGTAACGAACTCTAACACCATAACGCTCACGACCTTCTACTGTTTGTGTTAATACCATACCACCAACAGCCACTTTTAAAACATTTTGAACTTCCTCAATGGTTACACCATAACGAGCAATTTTCTCTCTATCAATGTCTATTAACAAATATGGTTTACCTACTATACGGTCTGCAAAAACAGCTTCATCTTTAACACCTTCAGCTTGTTTAAGTATATCTTCTAACTGAACACCAAATGCTTCTATTTGTTTTAAGTCTTGACCTTTAACTTTTATTCCCATAGGTGCACGCATACCAGTTTGTAGCATTACTAATCGGGTTTCAATAGGTTGCAATTTTGGTGCAGATGTAACGCCTGGTAGTTTGGTAACTTTAACAATTTCATTCCAAATATCATCTGGTGATTGTATTTCAGGTCTCCAATTTCGATAGAACTCACCATTATTATCTTTTATTAATTGAGACCTTGAAACAGTATTGAAAGGTGTGTTTTCAGTATTATTTGGGTTCGTTATAAAACGACCATCTTTTAATTCAAACAAACCATCATCATTGACTTTGTAACGTTGACGTTCTCGATTTTCATTCAGCATATATTCTGACTTATACTGAATAACATTTTCATACATTGATAGTGGTGCTGGGTCTAAAGCTGATTCTGTACGACCTGCTTTTCCGACTACTGTTTCAATTTCAGGAATACTTGCAACTGCCATATCTAACTGCTGTAAAACACGCTTATTTTCTTCTACACCAGAATGTGGCATCGAAGTAGGCATCAATAAAAACGAACCTTCATTTAACGATGGCATAAATTCTTTACCTGTGTTTTTCATAATGAAAAAACCAGCAATGACAATTGCAGTTGGAATTGAAAGAAATAGTAATTTATTATCTAAACACCATCTTAAAATTCGAGTATAATACCTGATAAACAATGAGAAAACACCCAATAAGCCAAAGCAAATGACACCAACAAAGATGAGGTTCCAGAAGATACTTTTATCAACTCCTAAAGGTCTCCAATATTCCGCTAACAGAAATACTATTGCAGTTGTACATATTATGATATTAATTAAGTTGGATTGTTTTTCTGTTATTTTATTTTGAGTACTTAACAATGCTGTGATACCAAAAGCTATCAATATTAATCCTAACCAATAACCATAGATTATTGCTATTATCCCTAATACTATTAAAACACCATTTAAAGCATATTTAAAATGCGTTTTTATGCTTTTCTTTCTGAATAAAAACGCTGCAAAAGGTGGAATTAAAAACAATGCTACAATTATTGAAGCTGTTAATGCAAAGGTTTTTGTGAATGCTAATGGTCTGAA
>CAZHJO010000139.1:0-7143 GCA_964532755.1 uncultured Maribacter sp.
TGGGTCTTGGATGAAGCTGAAACCATTCGGTTGATTTCTTGCAGCTCGGCCGGGGTCAGGTTGCGCCATTTTCCCAATGGCATATCCAATTTGACGTTCATGATGCGGATGCGTTTCAATTTTTTTACTTGGTAATTCAAATACTCGCACATACGTCTAATCTGACGATTTAAGCCCTGGGTAAGAATAATCTTGAATTGATATTTATTAACTTCCTCAACGTCACATTTTCTTGTAACGGTATCCAAAATGGGCAGGCCATTTGCCATTTGTTCCAGGAACTTTTTAGTGATGGGCTTATCTACAGTCACCAAATATTCCTTTTCATGATGGTTTCGTGCACGAAGGATTTTGTTAACAATATCACCATCATTGGTCAAAAAAATAAGGCCCTCACTAGGTTTGTCCAATCGACCTATGGGAAATATTCTTTTGGGATAATTGATAAAGTCTATAATGTTATTTTTTTCTACCCTTGTATCAGTTGTACAAACGATGCCCACTGGTTTGTTAAAGGCAAGATATACAGGCTTTTCCTTAGGTTCGGAAATAAGCTCCCCATCAACGCGCACCTCATCGCCCGGGATGATTTTAGTGCCCATTTCCGGTATTTTACCGTTAACGGTAACCCTTCCTTGGTCAATAAGTTTATCGGCCGCTCTACGAGAACAGTAACCTACTTCGCTTAAAAATTTGTTTATTCGGGTCTGTTTTTGTTCTTGCATTGGATATACGTAGTTAGTACACCTCAAATTTAGGTTTTTCCAATGCAAAAATCGATTACTATTTTTTCTTCACCAATTTTAAGGTAAAACCACCCGAAAAGAGTATTGTTGACCCCGAAAGGAACATACTTTTATCAATAACAGTTCCCCATAGTCTAAAGTTATCTATTACTAAGCTGGTAAAAAGTAATTCAAGGTTCTAATAAAGTCCAGAATATTTATTGTATTAAAGTCAATGAACTGACCCTACATATTCACAAAAATGTGACCAGCCTGAGGAATACCGGTCAAATCAACCTCTTTTTCATTGAGAAGAATACCGTGCTCTAGATATGCCTTTAAGTTGGCCAGCCAGAAGGTCCACCCACAACTGCAGCCATTGTAAATATTCATTTTGGTTTCCTCATCAATGGGCATATCGTACTGCTTCAAAGTAAGCAGAACTGAATTCCCCTGCTCTTCGAGAGCAACGGAAACTTTACAAATATCACCCGCAAAGGAGAATTCCAAAAAATCCTTTCCATTAACATTCAGGATGGTCCCCGTTTCCTTACCGTCCCAATTGTACCATTCCCAGGTGTAGGTATCACCAGCCTGAATAGTTGCTTTATGGTCACGGTTTTGGCCCGATGGGGATACATATTCTGCATTTCTCAAGAACCAAGAACAAATACCTTCTTCGGTCGCCCAGCACCAAAACAATTTATCGACAGTTGATTTTATATAGATTTTCTTGATGAAGGAATCAAAACTCAGGGTATCCATGATTTTTTACATTTTTCGATTTAATTCATAGTTATAAAAATCCCTGCCCAATTGTGCCAAAAAAGGAATTCCTATCTCGTCGTATTCATAGGTATCATCATTAAAGATGGAATTTTTATTAACCAAAATAGTCGCGGTTAGCATAAATTCAACATTGTTCACGATATCTAATATGTAGGCACAATCCGTTAGTGTACCATAGGCATAGCCAACCTTGTTGTAGATTTTTATGTGCTCTGGCATGACGTTTTTGGTATCCCCAAACATAAAGAATTTTACATAACTGTCGTAATATTCAACAGGATCGAAACCTTCTTTCCTTGGTAAGGTATGCATTGCCTTTAGGATGAAATTCCGTTGTTCATCATTAAGTTTAAACCGTTCATTCCCATTAAATGCTTCTGGAAAGATAATACGTTTTAGAACTGCATGTTGCGCATTTATCGGATAGTAATTTTTTAAGGCGAAACTAAAAGGTTCCTTCAATAAGGAGTCTTCGGAAACATACCCAATACCTTTCTTTATTTTTTCGATCTCCAATGGTTTAGAGGTAGTATTAACGGTGCCGTCAATTGCTGTGGTTGTACTATCGTTTAAATAAACTATTAACGGTTTTGTGGTGATCTCATCCGCATTATCTGCGGAAAGTCTGTGTGAAATACGTACTGGAAATATCCCTTTTTGCTTTAACATGGCATTGATGGCATCCTGTCCTAAAAACTCCACCATTCTATTATTGGCCAGATTATCGCTTATTGCGAATATTTTTGATACATCGCTGGCAAAGGTGGTTTCAACGGTATCTCCCTCGATATAAAAACGGGTATCCTTGTCAAGTGAATCTATTTGGTTCACTTTCTCCATTGCTAAAACCGCAATAGGAAATTTTACCGTACTTGCTGGGTAGAAATAGTGGTTGTCATTGACCTGAAAGTCATAATCCTTGAAAACAACACTATCATTCACTCGTTTTATTTGAGTGAATTTTATCTGCACTTCATATTGGTCAAGGCTATCGACTACACGTTTGATCTTTATATTTTCCGAGGCTAATACATGTTCCACAGGATTTATCTCCTTGTTTCTCCTTGTGCAGGAAACTGCAAGACAAAATAGGTATAGAATTAAAACTAGGTTTTTAAACATGAACTAAGCTTGGTCAATCTTCATAAACTTCAGCGCGATGTGGTTTTAAAGCATCGCGCACGGCAATCATATTTGATTCGTTTACCACAAGATATGCCAAACTATATAATTCATTATAATGTTGGTACCCTGTAATATCCAAATCCAACTTTTCAATAGTTATATACTCCTTCAGATGTTTCTCATGGTGTTCTGCGGTTTTACCTGCTACAGGCCCTCTGAAGTCCCAAATAAGTTTTATTTTTCTATTCACATGAAGCTCTTTTCGCATTTCTTATTGGTTACCTAAATCCCTTATTATGTGTGACTTAAGGGTCTTTAAAAACCTCATATACTGTTTCTTGATAGCATCTGGGATCAGAAAGGGTATTCCGATCACAATAGCAGTAGATTAGGCCATTTTTTAAGGTTCGCATTACTAATGTAATAAATATTGTTTGAGGTCGCTAAAAATGTGTTAATGAAAGCCAATATAGCTTGTTTAACCTTAAGTAATTGTTATTTTAGCGGGATGTTTTTTAGATTCAAGATTTCTTCCCCCAATAAATATTCATGGGTACTCCTGGCATTCATCATAACGTCATGTAATTCGCTATGGAAAGATAATTCAGGAGAGGAACCTATAGCACGGGTAGGCGAATCTTATTTGTTCAAAGAAGATCTTGAGCCCTTTTTGACACAGGGAATGAATACCGAAGATAGCACTGCTTTTGTTACTGACTATATAAATAAGTGGGCCTCTAAGCAGTTGTTGCTTTCCAAAGCCAAGATTAATTTGTCTGAAGAGAAATTGGCAGAATTCAATGTCCTGGTCGACACTTACAGAACTGACTTGTACACCAGGGCATATAAGGAGGCGTTGGTACAACAAGGAAGTGATTCGTTGGTTAGCCAAGCTCAAATGGAACACTTTTATGAAAAGGAAAAAGAGAATTTTAAACTAAAGGAAAAGATCATTAGTCTTAGGTTTATAGAATTGCCTTTGCAATTTCTGAACAAGGAGATAGTCATAGGCAAGCTAAAAAGCTTCGATGATGAGGATGTGCGATATTTGGATTCTATCGGAGTCCAGTTCAAAAAACTACATTTTAATGACTCGATCTGGGTAAGTGCTTCTCGCGTAAGGGAGGAAATTCCACCGCTGACCCTTAAAAATCAGGACAGATACTTAAAAAAATCACAATTTTTTGAATTGCAGGATTCTTTGGGGGTATATTTGGCAAAGATTACGGGAGTACATGAAATCAACGATATTGCACCTTTATCCTATATTGAACCGTCAATTAGACAAGTACTTCTGAACCGCAGAAAGTTGGATTATATTCGAAAATTGGAAACCGAGATAATAGATGAAGCTATTAAAGAAAAAGAATTCGAAGTCTATGTACGAGTTAAATAAAATTACACTATTCCTGTCATTTTTTGTTATTACCAATATCGCCATTTCCCAAGTCCCAAAGGAAATCCCTGATACACAAATTGAACCTCCCCAACCTGAACTTCGGGCTGATATGGGCATAAAAAAAGATTCGACGAACTTCACAAAGCTGAAACTTGATGGTATAGCGGCCGTAGTGGGGGATTATGTAATCCTGGAATCAGATATTGAGAAAACCCTGATTGATTTAAAAAGCCAAGGGGCAATGACCGAAGACATAACACGATGTGGCCTTTTGGGTAAATTGATGGAAGATCGCCTATATGCGCACCAGGCGGTTCAGGACAGTTTGTTGGTTTCAGACGATGAAGTAGGTCTGACCACTGAAAGACAAATACAACAGTTTGTTGCCCAAATGGGATCTATGGATAAATTGCTCAAGTTTTATAAAAAAGAAAGTGAAGTCAGTTTAAGAGAGGACATCAACAAAATAAATAAGTTGAGAATGCTGTCTGAAAAAATGCAAAATAGCATTGTTTCGGAAATTGAAATTACTCCCGAGGAAGTTCGACAGTTTTTCAATAAGATTCCTGAAGATCAAAGACCCGTATTTGGTGCCGAAATGGAGATTTCACAAATAGTGAAGCAACCAAAGGCTACAGATAGTGAAAAACAAAAAGTCATTGATAAATTAAATGCGATTAAGGCCGATGTTGAGGATAATGATGCGAAATTCAGTGTAAAGGCTATTTTGTATTCGCAGGGACCGTCTAAATCTTCTGGTGGTTTACTTGGATCAATAACTAAGGAATCTGGTTTCGATAAAACGTTTAAAGATGTCGTTTTTAGCCTCCAAGAAGGTGAGATTTCCGATCCATTTGAAACAATGTTTGGTTATCATATATTGATCGTTGAAAAAATAAGGGGGCAAGAAAGGGATGTGAGGCATATAATTTTGCAACCTGAGATTTCCCAGGAATCCCTTGATGAGGCCAAAACGGAGTTGGATAGTATACGCAAGCATATTTCTGAAGGTAAATATACATTCGCCGAAGCTGCCCGAAATTTTTCGGATGAAAAAGAGACGAAATTTGATGGAGGACTTCTAAGGAACCCTATTACCTATGATTCTAGATTCGAATTGACCAAAATGGATCCAGCACTTTACAATCAAGTGAGGAACCTTAAAGACAATGAAATTTCGTTTCCAATTTTGGAACAAGATCCTAGAGGAGGTGGTCCTAAATACAAACTATTGAATGTGACCAATAGGTACGATGAACATGTAGCTGATTTTGCCAAGGATTATACTAGAATTCAACAACTTGCCCTTACCGAGAAACAATATAATGCCATTAAAAAATGGATGAGCGAGCATATTGATGAGACCTATATCAGTGTTAACGAGTCTAATAAAAACTGTGATTTTGCCAACAATTGGGTAAAGGAATAATTCATGTCAGATGTAAACGCAATAAATAATTTAGTCCAAAAACATGCTGCTTTAAAACAAGAAATAGCAAAGGTTATTATTGGTCAAAAAGATGTTATAGATCTCATTCTGTTATCTATTTATACAGGTGGACATTCGTTGTTGATCGGTGTTCCGGGATTGGCAAAGACCTTAATGGTAAACACTATTGCCCAAACATTGGGCCTCGATTTTAAAAGAATTCAATTTACTCCGGATCTAATGCCCAGTGATATTTTGGGCAGTGAAATTCTAGATCAAAATCGCAATTTCAAATTCATCAAGGGCCCGGTATTTTCGAATATAATTTTAGCTGACGAAATTAATAGAACACCACCCAAAACGCAAGCCGCATTATTGGAAGCAATGCAAGAGAGAGCAGTGACGATTGCCGGTAAGCAGCATAAATTGGAATTGCCATATTTTGTATTGGCCACTCAAAATCCTATTGAACAGGAGGGTACCTATCCACTCCCTGAGGCACAATTAGACCGTTTTATGTTCGCAATTGAATTGAAATATCCTTCAATCGAGGAAGAAATTGCTGTTGTGAAGACTACTACTTCTGATGATACGATCAAGATCAATGCACTGTTCAATGCTGATGAAATTTTGGAAGTACAGCATCTTGTTCGTCGCATTCCTGTTCCAGATAATGTAGTTAATTATGCGGTTACCCTAGTCAATAACACAAGGCCAAATTTAGATTCGACACCAGATTTTGTAAAGCAATACTTGGATTGGGGAGCAGGACCCAGAGCTTCTCAGAACCTTATTCTAGGTGCAAAGGCCCATGCTGCGATCAATGGTAAGTTTTCTCCGGATATTGAGGATGTACAAGCCGTGGCTATGGGCATTCTTCGTCATCGAATTATCAAGAATTACAAAGCTGAGGCCGAGGGTATTACAGAGGAGGACATCGTAAACAGATTGTTTTGATTTCCAAATACCAACAAGCCTTACAAACAGGGACTTTTTCACCTAATTTCTAAAAGCTTACGGTCGTAATTATCAATTTATTAAAATCGAAGTAATCCTTGTGTAAAAATTTTATTTGCCACACGGATTTTCTTATTTTCGCTGAATTACTTTAACCATAAATACTCTATAAAATGGCATTTGACATTGATATGATTAAAAGTGTTTACACTAAAATGACTAGCCGAGTTGACAAAGCTCGAGAGATAGTCGGTAAACCACTTACCCTGTCTGAGAAAATTTTGTATTCCCACTTGTGGGATGGCAATCCTTCAAAGGCCTTTGTTCGTGGTAAGGATTATGTTGACTTTGCACCAGATCGTATTGCATGTCAAGATGCAACGGCCCAAATGGCATTATTGCAGTTTATGCAGGCTGGTAAATCCAAGGTGGCAGTACCTACTACCGTGCACTGTGATCACTTAATTCAAGCAAAAAGTGGTGCAGTTGCAGATTTAAGGGCAGCTAATACCACAAGTGCTGAAGTATTCGATTTTTTGGAGTCGGTTTCAAATAAATATGGAATTGGGTTTTGGAAGCCTGGTGCAGGGATTATACATCAAGTAGTTTTGGAAAACTATGCTTTCCCAGGAGGTATGATGATAGGAACGGATTCCCATACGGTGAATGCCGGTGGGTTAGGTATGGTAGCAATAGGCGTTGGTGGGGCTGATGCTGTT
>CAZHJO010000140.1:0-7142 GCA_964532755.1 uncultured Maribacter sp.
GGATGAATACCGCGCGGCATCGGGTAACGAATTGGACACTGAGAAAAGACAGCATACAGCCGATGGAAAAGAACCATCCTTCACTTGAGTTTCCCTTATGGAACGTGAACGGAATGAGTCCGGTTGCCGGTGATCCAAAAGCCGTATATGCAACGCCCTTACCCCAAGTTTTGAATGAAGCGGGTTATTATACCGTACATTCGGGAAAAGCGCATTTCGGGGCCATTGGTACTCCAGGGGAGAATCCTTTGAATTTGGGATTTGATGTGAATATTGCCGGGCATGCTGCTGGCGCCCCTGAAAGCTATTTGGGCACCGATAATTTTGGAAATGGAAAGGAAGGCAAGGAAATATGGGCCGTACCAGGTCTTGAAAAGTATCATGGCAAGGATATTCATTTATCAGAGGCCATTACCTGTGAAGCGCTGATGGCACTTGATTCAGTGGTCGCGAAACAACAACCATTTTTCTTGTATATGGCACATTATGCCGTGCACACACCCATAATGTCCGATGACCGTTTTGTACAGAAATATTTCGAGAACGAAATGGATTCTACAGAGGCAAAATACGCTTCTATGGTTGAGGGAATGGATAAGAGCCTCGGGGATATTATGGACTACCTCGAGGATAAAAAAATAGCCGATAATACGATTATCCTGTTTATGTCTGATAATGGCGGATTAAGTGCACATGCGAGGGGTGGAGAACCAAATACGCATAATAAACCATTGGCAAGCGGTAAAGGTTCGGTTTATGAAGGCGGCATTCGTGAACCCATGTTGGTCAAATGGCCAGGAACCGTAAGCCCGAATACCATTTTGGAAGAACAGGTTATCATCGAGGATTTCTATCCATCCATTCTTGAAATGGCAGGTATTGAGGGTGCGGAGACAGTACAGACCATCGATGGTAAGAGCTTTGTATCCATGCTTAAGCAAGATGAAAAGGAACCTGGGGAAGAACGGCCCTTATTTTGGCATTATCCCAACGAATGGGGCCCTGACGGTCCGGGAATAGGGGCGTCAAGTGCCGTACGCAAAGGAGATTGGAAATTCATTTATTTTCACGAAGACAGACGTATGGAATTGTTTAATATACTATTGGATATCGGGGAAACCAATAACTTGGTGACCGATGAAGTCGATAAGGTGAAAGAATTGGCAAGTGTCCTGACCCATCATTTAAAGAATGTCAAGGCCCAAATGCCTATTGACAAGGCTACAGGAAAGCAGGTCGAATATCCACTCGATTTATTACTTGAGTAAAAAGAATTGAAAATGAAGAATAACCTATTGCGCATCACTTTATTTATATTGGTTTGTTTTCAACACGCCTATTCCCAGGAAAACCAAAAACAGAAAGACTGGTTGATCGATAATTCCAACTACACTTCCGTGGTGATCCAAAAGGGAAATGATATCAGTATGGATAACGGACTTGTAAATCGTACCATTAGGATAGCTCCCAACGCGGCAACGATACAATTTAAGAACTTAACAACAGGAGAATCCATGCTTCGAAGTATAAAACCAGAGGCTGAGGTTTCAATCAATGGCAAAGCCTATGCCGTTGGTGGATTACTAGGGCTTACAGAGCACGGTTATTTATTGGAAGAATGGTTGGATAGTTTAACCACAAATACCAACGCCTTTCAATACGTAAAACACGAAGTCAGACAAATCCGATCCAAAATAAAATGGAACGACAAAAAACGATTTCATACAGCTGAGAACGTCACGCCCAAGGGTAAGGAACTCATACTACAATTTAACCATAATGCAAAGGAATTACATGGGATTATGGTCCATGTGCATTATGAGATCTATGATGGGTATCCGTTGATCGCTAAATGGATATCGGTAACAAATAACTCAGACCATAGTATTGAAATTACAGGATTTAAAAACGAGATATTGGCGTTTCCCGAAACTGAAAACTTCGTTGAACCAACAAAAAGATGGCGCCGGCCCAATATGCATGTAGAAAGTGATTATTCATTCGGGGGCTTTTCATCGGGTGAGTCAGAAACCTCTATTTTCTGGGAAGTGGACCCAGAATATACCTCTCAGGTCAATTGGTTGATGCAAACGGAATGTTTGTTGGAAAGTAAATTATTGGTTGGCCCCAATATAATTCTTGAGCCGAATGCCACTTTTGAGAGTTTTCATACCTATGAACTGCTGCAAGACAATACGGATCGGGAAAGGACATCGTTTGGGGTGCGAAAAATGTACCGATTATTGGCTCCGTGGTCTACCGAGAATCCCATTTTTATGCATTTAACGACGACGGATCCCAAGAAAGTAAAAACGGCCATAGATCAGTGCGTAACTACCGGCTATGAAATGGTGATATTGAGTTTTGGCAGCGGCCTCAATATGGAAGACAATTCGGTGGAGAATATTCAAAAATTCAAGGAGTTGGCAGCGTATGCCCATGGGAAAGGAATTGAATTGGGAGGGTATTCGTTGTTTTCGAGCCGCAAAATAAATGATTCAGTCGATGTGATCGATAAGGATACCGGAAAGCCTGGTGGTGCAAAATTTGGGAATGCCCCTTGTTTGGCTTCGCAATGGGGACATTCGTATCTTGAAAAAATAAAATACTTCCTGGATAATACAGGGTTTGATCTATTGGAACACGATGGCCCCTATCCCGGGGATTATTGTGCATCTACCACACATAAGTACCATAAAGGCTACGAAGATTCGCAATGGGTACAGTGGAATATGACCAAGGATTTTTACCATTGGTTAAAAGAGAAGGATATTTATCTGAATGCGCCAGATTTTTACTATCTACAAGGTTCAAACAAATGTGGGATAGGATATAGGGAGGTAAATTGGTCTTTGCCCAGGGCGCAACAGATTATGTTGGGGAGACAGAACATTTATGATGGTACTTGGGAGAAAACACCATCAATGGCATGGACGTTTGTTCCCTTAACTGAATATCATGGAGGTGGAGCAGAAGCGACCTTGGAACCGTTGAAGGATCACTTGGATTCCTATGAGGCGCATATGGCACAGAATTACGGTTCTGGAGTCCAAGCCTGTTACAGAGGTCCAAGATTATATGATACTGAGGCCACCAAAAAGTTGGTCATTGATCAAATTGCCCATTATAAGAAGTATCGAAACATATTGAATTCGGATATTATACATTTACGAAGACCCGATGGCAGGTCATGGGATGGTTTTATGCATGTAAATCCGAAGATACAGGATAGGGCATTCGTTATGCTTTTTAATCCCACCGCAAAGACCATGGAAGAAACAATAAAACTGCCTTTGTATTTTACGGGATTGCACGATGATGCACGCATCTTGGAAAAAGGGGAGCACCCAACAACGACTAAAGTGAACCGAAATTATGATGCCGAGATCAAGGTAAAACTACCTGCCAATGGGTATACTTGGCTGGTGGTTAAATAGCCTTGATGGCTAAAATAGATAAGTATGAAATATGTATTATGGGCAATGGTTTTGATCCTTTTTGTAGGATGCAAAGTGGTTTCCAATAAAAAGTCCGGACCCGCTATTTTTGTTCAAAAGGAACGTAGCGCACATAAAGATTGGAAAGTGGTCTGGCAAGATGATTTTGATAAAGCGGAATTAGATACGACCAAGTGGACGCGTATACCTCCGAACAAGGCCGATTGGGGCAATTATATGACCAGCGACCCACGTTGTTATTCATTAGGCGATGGTCAATTATCCTTAAAGGGCATTAACAATCCGGATACGATCAGTGACCCGCGGCCCTACCTGACCGGTGGTATTTATACCAAAGGCAAGTTCGCCTTTCAATATGGGAAAATAGAGATCAGGGCAAAATTGGAAAGCGCAAAGGGAGCCTGGCCCGCTATTTGGATGCTCTCAGAACAGAACAAATATGGTACATACCCAAGAAATGGGGAGATCGATATCATGGAGCATTTGAACTATGACACGATCATTTATCAAACCACACATTCGTATTATACCTTAGAACTCAAACAAAAAAAGAATCCACCGTATTATACTACAGTACCTTGTGATACGGAACAGTTCAATACCTATGGGTTGGAGTGGTACCCTGATAAATTGGTGTATACCTTAAACGGAAAGGAATCGTATACCTATCCGAGAATTTCAGGGGTTGATCCATCGCAATGGCCTTTTGACCAACCTTTTTATCTATTGATAGACCAACAACTTGGCGGTTCATGGGTGGGTGAGGTAGATCCAAAAGATTTACCGGTTCAAATGATAATAGATTGGGTCAAAGTATATCAATGATTATCTTTAAGTAAATTGTGACAATTATGAATTTATGATGCATAGCGGAAAGATATTGATAATTGCAATTTTGGCGTTGTTGCAATCTTGTGATAAAATAAACCCACCTGAACCTATTGGTCCGTTGCCGTCTGAACGGCAGTTGGCATGGCATGCGTTGGAATACTACGCTTTTATCCATTTCAATATGAATACATTCACGAATATGGAGTGGGGTACAGGGGGCGAAAAACCAGTGCAGTTCAACCCGTCGGCACTGGATACCCGGCAATGGGCGAAAGTGGCCAAGGAAGCCGGAATGAAGGGTATTATCTTAACAGCCAAGCACCATGACGGGTTTTGTTTGTGGCCAACGAAAACAACGGAGCATTCGGTAAGGAATTCCCCTTGGAAAGAAGGCAGTGGTGATGTACTCAAAGATCTTTCAGAAGCCTGTAAGGAATATGGACTAAAATTCGGGGTCTACCTTTCCCCATGGGACCGAAACCATAAGGATTATGGTACGCCGGAATATGTGACCGATTTTCATGAACAATTGCGTGAATTGCTGACGAATTATGGGGAGCTGTTCGAGGTATGGTTCGATGGCGCCAATGGTGGCTCAGGATATTACGGTGGAGCTAACGAAACCCGTAAAATAGATAATAGAACATATTATGAATGGGAGAAGACAACGGCAATGGTCCGCGAGCTTCAACCAAGTGCCGTGATTTTTAGTGATGGTGGCCCCGATATTCGATGGGTAGGTAATGAGGAAGGTTGGGCCAATGAGACCAATTGGAGCATAATGCGCAGAAATGAAATACATCCTGGTTGGCCGCGATATATTGAGCTGCGATCGGGGCATGAGGATGGTACCCATTGGTTGCCTGCCGAGGCTGATGTTTCTATTCGCCCAGGGTGGTATTACCATCCGGCAGAAGACCATCAGGTAAAGACCCTGCCACATTTATTGGATATCTACTATCATTCTGTAGGTAGAAATGCCGCATTGCTTTTGAATCTTCCCGTTGATAATAGAGGATTGGTGCATGAAAAGGATGTACAACAATTGATGGCCCTACGAAGGCAGTTGGATAAGGATTTTGAGACCGAATTAGCGAAAGGACTAAAGGCCACCGCAACAGATGAGCGGGGAAACGCCAATGAATTTAGGGCATCGAACGCGAATGATGGCAAGCCAGAAACCTATTGGGCTACGAACGATACGGTTTCCAAGGCTTCAATTGTTTTCGAATTTGAAGAGCCTACGGAGGTAAACCGAATTTTAATACAGGAATATATTCCTTTAGGCCAACGTATAAAGAACTTTATTGTTTCTGCAGCGGTCAATGGCAAATGGAATGAAATTGATGGTCAGACTACCATAGGCTACAAACGCATATTAAGATTCAATACGGTTAAGGCCGATAAGATCAAAGTACAGATCATGGACGCCAAAGGGCCCATTGCAATTTCGAACATTGAAATGTACAGAGCACCGAATTTGTTGACAGAACCCATAATCAAAAGAACCCGTGACGGAATGGTAAGTCTAACAGTACCCGACAACAATGTGGCTGTTTATTATACGTTGGACGGAAGTGAGCCGAATATGGCTTCCAACAAATATGAAAAACCATTTTTGGTCTCAAAGCCAACAACGATAAAGGCAATTGGGTTTGACCCGGTTAGCAAACAACAAACAGAGGTTGCCAGCATAGATTTCGATATTGCCAAGAAGAACTGGGAAGTGGTACATACCACGACTGGCAATATGAACGAGGCGATTAGATTAATAGATGATGACCCCAATACCTATTGGGCTACCGATAAGGGCGTAAAGACCATTCAGGAAGTCATTATAGACCTAGGTAAATCATATCCATTGAAAGGTTTTACCTATACGCCTATACAAGAGCGCTATCCTTTTGGTATCATTACCAATTTTGAATTTTATGTAAGTCAGGACGATATAAACTGGGAAAGAGTGGTCCGAGGTGAGTTCGCTAATATTGTCAATAGTCGTGTGGAACAGAAAATATCCTTTAAAACCACCCAAGGAAGATACATTAAGCTCAGGGGAATAAAAGTGGCTGGGGAGGATTATCGGACCTCGTTCGGGGAAATTGGGGTAGTAACAACAAATTAGAATCTATGGAACTGATCAAAAACGCTCTGGGCATGTTATTCAAAAAATCCGCAATCCAGTTGGTTGGAAAGTTGTTCCTGGCACCCATGTTTTGTATTTATGGTTCGGGATATGCGCAAGATACTGATTGGCCGATACTAAAATCTTTTGACGGGGACCATATAAAAGCTATCGCCATGCCCTTGGGGGGTATCGGAACGGGGACCGTTTCATTGGGCGGCCGTGGAAACCTTCAGGATTGGGAAATAATGAACCGCCCAGCAAAAGGGTTTACACCGGGTACAAGCCACCCTGAAATGCGTACACCTTTTTTTGCTGTATATATTAAAAAAGCGGATAAAAAATCGAAAGTAAAACTCCTTGAAGGACCGTTTGACGAAGGCTCGTATGACGACTGGATGGGTTCCTTGGCCTCCAGTGCAGGACTCCCCCGTTTTGCAAATGCAACATTTGATGCTGCATACCCCATGGGTCGCGTAAACCTACAGGATGATGATATGCCCTTAAAGGTAAATATTAAGGCATTTAATCCATTGATTCCCGGTAATGTTGACGATAGTAGCATACCTATGGCCGTTATTTCATTTGATCTGATCAACACCTCGGAAAGTAGTATTGAAACAGCAATCTGTGGGTCCTTAAAAAACTTTATAGGGAACGATGGGAAAAATAAAAATGCCAAACAAAATCGCAATGAATTTTTAAAGGGAGAAGGTTATCATACCATT
>CAZHJO010000141.1:0-7138 GCA_964532755.1 uncultured Maribacter sp.
CCTTCATCAACAATGGCTATGCTGTATGTCATCGATTTCCTATTTGCTTCACTCACTTTTAGGGTAATATTTTCCTCTGGTCGCAAAACCTCTGGCATGGCAATTACAGGCTGTAACTTTGTATTTGGGTTTTCAACTGAAATCGGCACTACGCCGTACAAACGAATTGGTGAATCATTCAAAGTTGATGCATGTGGCTGCAATAGTGATATATGAACAAAAACGTTTGGCGTATACATGTCTTTTAAGGGTAGTTCAAATTTGGTCTCCCCTTTGGTGGTTTCTACCCAAAATGATGCTAATACTTCACTGCCATTTTCGACGGAAACCAATGCTCTTCCACCTTCAGAACTAGGAAATGTTATTTTTGCCGTTTCCCCTATTGAATAGCTTTCCTTGTCCGATGAAAAAACAAGCATCGTAGCTGCAGATGGGTCATTCTTTCTTGACTTACCCGCCCAGCCCGGCCAATCGATATAGATGGTTTTACCAGTCGCATGGCCACCTATGGAATCCTCTACGCGAACTAAATATCGGCCCCAGTTAGGGTACTTTAATTCAAAATTAAAACTTGCCTTACCAACAGCATTCGTGCTAAGTGTCTTTTCAAAAACCTTTTCACGATAATTACTGCTACTGAAGTTGCTAAGATTATCAGCAGAAGTATCCCACCACCATCGCCAGTCAATTTTATGTATGGTAACTTTGAGATTCTTGGCTTCTTTGGCATTTCCTTTTTCATCAACTGAAACCACTTCGAATAGGTGTTCTGTATCAGTTAATAGCATACCCCTGGTTTTATCTCCCTTTGGTATATTTAAACCAATATAGGTCCTGTAGGGTGAATATGGCTTGACAAAAACATCGGTGCTAAAATCACCGCCGTTTTCATATACTTTAGTGATAAAAGCGGCATTGAGCATGCCCGGAGCACTATTGGTAAGTTGTGCATTCATAGTAAAATCAACCTTACCTTCGGCATTTAATTTGCCATCAAAAACTTGTTGTTCTTCAGAAGAGAAAGTCCTTGAAGGATCATCAAAAACATAATCCGGATAGGTATCAAAGGTAGTGGCCTGCACATTGAATTTGGCCGTTACATCCGCTTTCAAATTTTTCGCAATGGCCCCGTGTAGCCATTTTACTTCCAGATTTCCTGAGATGGGTTTGGTGCTCGAAAGAACATCTTGGTCAAATTGGGTCTTGATCTTTAGCCTATTAGGTTTGATTGTTTCAATCTTAATGGTTTTGATAAAAGAAGCACCCCCTACTGAAACCTTGGCCAACCAATTCCCTGTCGGGGAATTCTCGTCGGTCTTCATACTAAAGTGATAGAAATTGTTCAGTCCTGAAGTTTGGATTTCCCTATGCACTACTTTGTTATAAGGATCTATTAATTCTAATTTCACAGGATGATTTGCAGGAAGCTTATTCGCATTATCATTCAAGATAAATGAAAGATAAATCTGATCACCAGGTCGCCAAACCCCACGTTCACCAAAGATGAACCCTTTAATGCCCTTTTGCAATTGTACTCCGGACACTTTGAACTTGCTTACAGAAAGTGCATTGCCATCGTTGAGTTTAATGTAGGTTTTTTGCCCATTATTTTCCGCAATAGCAAAATAAGCCACCTTATCGGCATCGAAAATAGATGTACCTTCCGCATCAGTAACTACATTACCAATGGGTTGTTGCTGAAAATTATAAAATGTGACCTTAACGCCTGCAATTGGGTTCGTATTTAAAAGGTCGTTTACCGCCACAAAATAACTATTGTTCACTCCTTTTTTTATAGTGACTCCAAGGTCACTGGCCAACACATTGATTCCTGTTTTTTTGTTGTAGTAATAGGAAGTATGACACGGATTTTCACGTTCGTTCCAGTCATAATTATTATAGTAATCATCATAATAGGTTTCTACGCCATCCCAAGAACTATCTTCTTGTTCTTCATCAAATCTTTCATCTGAATCCTCCCTGGCTTCAAAATTCGTGGTTTCGCATTGGTAGGAACTATAAGAAGAATTAAAATCAAACTCTACCCTATAAATGGATCCCGCATCCGGATTTATCAAGGTTTTAAGGTCCAGGGCATGTGCTGACCATTTACCGTTCATATTCGATAGTTGATTCTGTAAAACGATTTTCTTTTTGGCAATCGGACGAGCAACAGATCGTAGGTTGTACTCACCATTTAGATTGTTTCCCTGAAGAAATTGCAGTACATTATTTCCATAAATCTTCAGAACAGATACCTCAACGGCCTTGAGATTAACGGTTTCAAAATTTATTTTTAGATTGTTTGAAGAAGGCAAAATTGTGCCGTTCGACAACAACCTAACCTCTGGTTTAATCTGTTCAAAAGCAATATGTTCTTCGTATTTGGATTTTAGTTTATACCCATCGCTACTTTCAATACCATCAAAGATCTCAAGTAAGGCAGTCCCCTTAATTTCGTTGTCCGGATAGACTTTTAGAGTGTTTCCATCAACTGCGAATTTAGGACTGGTTGTCCCTCCTAATACAACCAATCCTTTAAAGTTTTGATCTTTTTTTATAGGGTCTGAAAAATTGATCCTAACGAGCTGTTCATCGCCAGTTTTAACCAAGGCTTCCAAAATGGTGAAATTGTTTTTTCCGGGTATCCTTATTGTATTCTTGCCTGAACTTTCTATATCGTGTCTTGTACCATCCCATACAATTTCCAGTGCTGTATCTTCTTTAAAACGCTGAATGCTATCAATCTTAAAATAAAACTGAGTGCCCTCGGTAGTGGTATCATCAAATTTGACCTTTATGGAATTCCCCTTGTGACTGATTGAAATTAACTCTTTTGCCGTCTTCAATGACATAAGATCTGAACTTCGCACATGACCATTAATAAATTGCCTCTCTTGTGAATAGGACTGCAATGGTTCGATGTATACATTAAACTGCTGCTTTTGGGTTTTAACTTCAAAGACCAAAGTTCTTAGGTCCTTGGGAATATCGTTTACAATATCCTTTAAGACCAATGTAAAACTGTATTCTGTGTCTTGTTTGAATCCTTTCTCCGGAATGAACGCAATAGTTCTATTATTCAGGGCAACAACCTTGCCTTTGACACTTGGAGTAACCAATAATAAATCCCCATCTAGCTCATCTCCATTGATCCAAGATTCTACGGGTTTGTTCAACACAACACGCACATCACTTTTAGTGGAAATAATGCCATGACTTACTTCTGAAATGTATTTTTGATATTTAATGAGATCATCAAGACTTTCTAAGGATTTATCTTTTTTATTGGTACATCCTACGAGAAAGAGTAGAGCCAATGAGAAGCGAAAAACTTGCGTAATTTTCATGGAAGAGTGATTTGATCATAAAAATAGTGGAGAATCTTTAAAAACAGATTCCTGTTAGCCATGAAATTGAACTTCTACATACTAATCTTGGATAATGACCCAGCAATGATATTATATATTCCTGATTTTGTTTGAATACAAATCCTAAATGTTTGTATGTTTTGGATTACAGTTGTAAAGAAGAAGGTTACAGTTCATCGAAAAAAGCGAATTTTTTATCTACATTACGACAAATTTTGTTTATCATTACAACGGTTAGTAATCCCTTTTCTACTAAAGAACATAATACCCCCAGTTCTCCTCCTACTTATATTATTGTTAACCTACTTACAATTTAGAACATTGTATGAGAATGAGATTGCGAAATGCATTCCTCATTTTATTTGTATGTATTTTAGGTTCTTGTACAAAGGAATCGTTGGATAATACAAATATTACTGAGGCTAAGAATGACTATGAAGTTGAAAATGAGCTATTGAATATTGTGAATAGCCATAGGGTCTCCCTTGGTTATAATTCATTGGCTTTTAGCGCTATTGCTTATGATCATGCCAATAAGCACAATGACTATATGGTGGCAACCGGCAGCCTTAGCCATGATGGTTTTAGTTCAAGGGCTTCAAGCATATCCAATGAGGTAAATGCGGAATTTGTTGCTGAGAATATTGCCAAAGACCTTGCGTCTGCCGCAGAAGCTTTTGAAAATTGGTTGGGCAGTACCGACCACAAAAAAACAATGGAAGGCAACTTCACCCACACCGCCGTAAGTGTTAAAAAAGATGCCCAAGGCAATCTGTACTTTACACAGCTCTTCTATCGCTAACAACTCCCCATCCGATTTTCTTTTCTTAAATTTGGAATACTGGTCTTTGGATTACTTGTATTATTCATTGTAGTAGAACTATAAACCTTCAATTTCAATATATGCCTATTTTAGCTCCTTTTAACCTAACTAAATGGATCGAGGAAAATCGAGAATTATTAAAACCACCTGTCGGGAACAAAAATCTGTATAAGGAATCTGAGGATTACATTGTGATGATCGTCGCGGGACCTAATGCTAGAAAAGATTATCATTACAATGAGACCGAAGAACTTTTTTACCAATTAGAAGGTAATATAGAAGTACATATACAAGAAGATCGCCAAAAGAAAACGATGAAACTCGGGCCAGGTGATATGTATTTACACCCGGCAAAAGTACCCCACTCCCCAGTTCGCCATGAAGGTTCCCTTGGTCTGGTAATCGAAAGAAAAAGGGCCAATATGAATGTTGATGACGGCTTACTTTGGTTCTGCGATTACTGTAACCATAAGTTGTATGAAGCGTATTTTACACTACATGATATTGAGAAGGATTTCCTCGGTCATTTTAAACATTTTTACGGGTCAGAGGAATTAAGAACTTGTGATAATTGCGGCACTATAATGCAGGTTGATGAACGTTTTATTTCTGACAAGTAAAGACTATGGATATAGCTATTGACCTTTTAATTGGACTAGTTGCTCTTTTGCATCTTTATTTTCTCTGGTTCGAGATGTTCGCATGGACAACGAAAGGGAGAAAGGTATTCAAAAAATTCCCTCCTGAATTGTTTGAACCCACGAAACCTTTGGCTGCCAATCAAGGCCTTTACAATGGTTTTTTGGCCGCCGGACTCATTTGGACTTATTTTATTCATGATCCTAACTGGAACGCTAATATTGCCTTGTTTTTTCTGAGCTGTGTTGCAGTCGCGGGAATTTACGGCGCCCTTTCAGCTGAAAGGAAAATATTCTTTATCCAAGCATTGCCCGCATTAATCGCAATTATTCTAATACTATTATGAGGCGGCTGTCGGTTATGGTTATTGTTGTCATAGCCTTTTGCAGCGTACTTGGTTGTGAACAAAATGAGTCACCTCCTAATGTTCTGTTTATTGCCGTTGATGATTTACGCCCCGAATTGGGTAGTTATGGCAACCCAATAGCACAAACTCCCACACTGGATAAATTGGCCGCAGAAAGTGCTATTTTCAAAAACCATTTTGTCCAAGTGCCTACTTGCGGTGCCTCACGATATAGTTTATTGACCGGCATGCGGCCCAGTAGGCCAGAACATTTATCGAATAAGGCAATTGAAATAGAAGTATCAGATAAGCCTGAACAGGCATTGCCAGAGACATTTATCCATCATTTGAAAAGAAGGGGTTATTATACCGTCGGCATTGGTAAGATAAGCCATTCAGCTGACGGTTTGGTTTATGACTATACCGATACTCCTTCGAAGAAACGGGAATTGCCCCATAGTTGGAATGAACTGGTTTTTGATAGTGGAAAATGGGGCACAGGTTGGAACTCATTTTTTGGATACTCCAACGGAGAGAATAGACAGAGCTTAAAGAAAGAAGTAAAACCGTACGAAGCCGGGAATGTTAACGATGAAGGTTATGTAGACGGGCTCACAACAACCCTGGCAATAACCAAACTGAGGGAGCTTAAGAAAAGAAAAGACCCTTTTTTTCTTGGGGTAGGTTTTTTTAAGCCGCACTTGCCATTTAATGCCCCTAAGAAATATTGGGACCTGTATAATAGAGATGAAATACCGCTATCTCCAAATCCTTCAATACCGGAAAATATTAATATCCAAAGTCTACACGGCAGTGGTGAATTCAATCAGTACAAACTTACTGATGAGAATGCAAGCCTTTCAAATGCTGTTTCTGACGAATATGCCAAAAAACTGAAGCATGCCTATTTAGCTGGGGTAAGCTATATAGATGCCCAAATTGGAAAAGTGCTCAATGAGCTCCATTCATTAGATTTAGAAAAAAATACCATTGTTGTAGTATGGGGTGACCACGGTTGGCATTTGGGTGATCAAAGGGTTTGGGGAAAACACACCCTTTTTGACAATGCCCTTAAAAGTGTCTTGATCATAAAGATCCCGGGGAAAAGTTTAAGCAATCAAGCAATCCATAGCGTTGTTGAAACGGTAGACATTTATCCAAGTATATTAGAACTTTGTAGGGTTGAATCTCCATATAAGACCGATGGTGAAAGTTTTGTCGACCTTTTAAAGGACAAAAATGCTAAAACCGACAATGTAGCCTTTAGTTATTTCAAAAATGGTATATCGTTACGAACAAATAAATATAGGCTAACCCAATATTTTAGAACGGCAGAACCCACTATAGAATTATATGATCATGAAAATGACCCCAACGAAACAAAAAATATTGCAAATTCCAAGCCCGAGATAGTGAAAGAACTAATGCCGTTGATGGCATTGGGGGATACTGGTCTATACCAAAGAAATAAATAAGCACTAAACTACATTGCGAAAACACACCAATGAAAAGCTATTTTTATTCGTAGCTTTGCCAAATATTTAACAATTCACGTCCAAAAAGTTATAAAATGTCAAAAATAGCAACTGAGTTCGGCATCAATGATGCACTTAAAAAATTAGGGGTAAAAGATGTAAACATGGGTACTTCAACTGGAGTAAACAGCTTTGGTTCAGGTGAAACCGTTGCCTCCTATTCACCTGTAGATGGTGCCCTAATCGGAAAGGTAAAATGTACATCAAAGGAAGATTACGAAAAGGTAATAGAAACTGCAACCGTCGCTTTCAAGAAATGGAGAAAAAAACCTGCACCACAACGGGGTGAAATTGTTCGCCAGTTTGGCGATAAATTGCGTGAATTAAAAGAACCTCTTGGGAAATTGGTTTCCTATGAAATGGGAAAAAGCTATCAAGAAGGCTTGGGAGAAGTTCAAGAAATGATAGATATCTGCGATTTTGC
>CAZHJO010000142.1:0-7104 GCA_964532755.1 uncultured Maribacter sp.
ATTTACCACTTTCGGGCTTTATTATCTTTATGCTATTGATCATTCAATTCAATTCGTTTAGAAAAACGACAATGGTATTGTTAACGATTCCACTGGCGATAATCGGTGTTGTGACAGGTTTGTTGGTCTTTCAAGAACCTTTTGGATTTATGCCATTTTTAGGGGTGATTTCACTGGCAGGGATTGTCATTAACAACGCTATTGTATTGATAGACCGTATAGAAATAGAGATCAAAACCCGGGATAAGGTACAAGATGCTGTGATTGCCGCTTGTTTACAACGGTTTAGGCCCATTCTATTAGCCACGTTCACTACCGTTTTAGGATTGATTCCCTTGTATTTAAGTGGAGGTGAAATGTGGGAAGGTATGGCTGTGGGCATTATGGTCGGACTTCTTTTTGGTACGATAATAACCCTGGTCTTTATTCCTTCGTTTTATAGTGTCCTCTACAAAGTGAATTATAAGGATTACACTTTTAATGAAAAGCTGATAGAAAACTAATTCCAATTAAGTTCCGGTGAGCAGAGGCCTTAAACAATTTTTGAAACTGCTTTGGCAATCCCTCCTATTTTGGTCGATAGCTATGGGGTTGTTCGGAATATTCAGGTACTACGGTATCGGTGACAATGAAGAAATTTCACTGACGGGAAGTTTTATAAAAACGCACTTTGCCAAGCTAGTTCTACATCATGTATTTACAGGCTTTTCAATCGGCTTTTTATACGCTACCATAGACTTCGTTTTTGAAAAATTTGGCCCGACAAAATTATCGCTTGGACTTGGAATGGTGTTTAAAACCCTTGTATACTTTGTTGCGACCGTTGCTGTTTTTACCCTTGTTCTAGAAATTTTTTCCCAACTAGGTGAGATAAACATTGACAATCGTAGGGGGTGGTGGCGTACCAATAGAACGTTTTGGGCGATTCTACTTTATATCGTCCTGTTATCCTTAGTTTATTCGTTCATCAAGATTGCCAGTGAAAAGTTTGGAAAGGGTGTTTTTCTAAAAATGTTGCTTGGAAAATACAAGAACCCAAAAGAAGAAAAACGAATTTTCATGTTCTTGGATTTAAAGGATTCTACGACCATAGCTGAACGATTGGGGCACTTTAAATATAGTCAGCTCATTCAAGATTGTTTTTATGATCTTAATGAAGTAATTCCAAAGTATGATGCCGAAATTTATCAATATGTGGGTGATGAAGCCGTGTTGTGCTGGCCTTATAAAAAGGGAATGGCAAATGCCAATTGTGTAGGTTTGTTCTTTGCTTTTCAACAACAAAAACTGGCAAAGGCACCGTACTATTCCCAGAAATATGGTTTGGTACCAGAATTTAAAGCCGGGTTACATGGTGGCGTATTAATGGTAGCCGAGGTGGGCATTGTGAAGAAAGAACTGGCCTATCATGGGGATGTTATCAATACGTCGGCGCGAATTCAGGGGGAATGCAACAAACATAATGTTCCAATATTGATTTCCGAGACTTTGTTAGAGGATCTAGAAGTCGAGAACTTTTTTTCATCGAGGTCTATAGGCACTGTTCTGTTAAAGGGAAAACACGAAGAAATTAATATTCATACCCTTCGCCAGATAAAGTAAGCGAACAAGGATCGTTCTTGGCTACAAATGATTAACGAAAAGACGAACGCACAAAATTGGCTAAGCGGCATTAAAACAGCTGCTTATACTAAGTCGTTGGAGCACATTCTGCTAAAGCTGACTTTTGTTGCTACGTACTAAAGCACTCTCATCTCAAAAGAAATGTGCTCCAACGACTTGCGAAACCAAATTGCAACTGGTCCTGAACTACAAAGAGCTCTTCGCTGTCCGCTCAAGCGCCAAAGTGCTTTTGCAATAGCTAATAGTAATTTGGTCCTGTGATTGTTAATCCCAATACCGTAAAATCGACAAGATACGCCTACTATGGCGACCTTCTTGTCAAACTATGGCCCGAGATAGATAGGAAGTCCAAGTTCTTGGAGCATATAAGCGATTTTACTATATTTCCGTAGAAATCACCCAAATGCGTTTAGCAGGTCGTTCCTTAGCATTTGTAAAAATAAAATCTTGAAAAATGAATAAATGTTATCTACTTCTTTCTGTATTGTTTTTGTTTGGTCTTTTCTCTTGTGAAAAAGAGCGTAGGTCTTTATCGGTTTCCTCACCAAATGAATCCAATCAAGTTTTTTTTCAATTATCTAAGGAAGGATATCCTACCTACCTAGTTACTAATAACAACAAAACAGTTATCGATACCTCCAAAATGGGTTTCGATTTTAAGGATTTGCCTGCGTTAAAAGGGGATTTCAAAATTGTAGGCTCAACAACAGCCTCTACCGATGAAACATGGCAAATGCCTTGGGGGGAGCAGCTAGAGGTAAGAAATAACTACAATGAACTAATTGTAAACCTTAAAGAAAAATCGGCAGCAAAAAGAAAACTGAACATTCATTTTAAAGTTTACAATGATGGTGTTGGTTTTAGATATGAATTTCCTAAGCATGACAATTTGGATGAGTTATTGATCACTGATGAAAATACAGAATTCAATTTAACTGGTGACCATAAAGTTTGGTGGCAACCTGGGGATTGGGACAATTATGAACATTTATTCAATGAAACCTCGTTCTCTGAAATTAATGCCATTTCTAAACAAAACCATCCAGATTTAAATGCCACTTTTATTCCCGAAAATGCCATGAACACACCTGTTACCATGAAAACTAAAGATGGGTTGCATTTAAGTTTTCACGAAGCTGATTTGACCAATTATCCGGGTATGACCTTAAAAGTAGATACCGCAAACCACAATATGATCAGTGAGTTAGTAGGTTCGGAAAGACTAGGCGGAAAAGCAAAAGTAAAGTTACCCTTCAATACTCCCTGGCGAACTATACAAATAGCAGAAAAAGCCGGTGATTTAATCGAATCAAAAATGATATTAAACCTTAACGAACCCAATGCAATTGGAGATATTAGCTATTTCCAACCCATGAAATATATCGGTATTTGGTGGGAAATGCATATAGGAAAGTCGACCTGGGATATAGAAGGGAGCCAAGATATGAATACTTATACAACAGGAAAAGTAGGAACATCAAGACATGGTGCAACCACTGAGAACGCGATAAAATATATTGATTTCGCGGCTGAGAACGGAATTAAAGGGCTCTTGGTAGAAGGCTGGAATACTGGGTGGGATCAATGGATAAATACAGAGGATAGAGAAGGTGTTTTTGATTTTATGACGCCATATCCCGATTATGATTTTGACCAGGTGATGCATTATGCCAAAGACAAGGGCGTTGAAGTCGTTATGCATCATGAGACCTCAGCGGCACCCAGAACCTATGAAAAACAAATGGAAGCCGCGTACAATTTTATGAACGAGAATAATATGAACTCTGTTAAGACTGGCTATGTTGGTAAAATTATTCCCAATGGAGAATACCATCATGGTCAATGGATGGTAAATCATTATCACAAGGTATTGGAAGAAACAGCTAAAAAGAAGATAGCTGTTAATGCCCACGAACCTATAAAGGCCACAGGTAAACGGCGAACGTATCCCAATGCGATTTCTAGAGAGGGTTTAAGAGGTCAAGAGTTCAATGCATGGGCCTCCGATGGGGGTAATCCACCAGGTCATCTTCCAACGATTGCGTTTACAAGAATGTTAGGAGGTCCTATTGATTATACCCCGGGTACCTTCAACATAAAATTTGATGACTATAAACAGGACAATCAGGTTAACACGACATTGGCCCATCAATTGGCGCTGTATGTGGTTATATATAGTCCTGTTCAAATGGCCTGCGATCTTCCGGAGCATTATATGGTAAATGGCGAAGTGCACCCCGCATTTCAATTTATCGCTGATGTTGGTGTAGACTGGCTTCAAACTAAAGTTCTGGAAGGAGAAGTTGGCGATTATGTTACTATAGCCAGGCAAGAAAAAGGAACTGGTAACTGGTTTGTTGGAGGGATTACAGATGAAAATAGTAGAACTTCTTCTTTAACTTTTAATTTTCTAGAGGAGGGTAAAACATATTCCGCAACAGTCTATAAAGATGCACATAATGCGCATTGGAATGATAATCCCCAAGTTTATGAAATTGAGAATATTGAGCTTTCAAAGGATGCTAAATACCAAGTAAAATTAGCCCATGGTGGCGGATTTGCAATAAGCATAATCGAAAGAATGTAGAATAACACACAACAATAGCCAAAACGTTTATAGCCGTTATGTACCGTTACGCCGTTTAACCGGCCCGTAAGGCTAATTTTAACCGTCATTTAAAGCGACCAACTTACGAGACCCCGTAGTTTTAATGATTCGGTTTTGTTAAGTGGCCGGTCTTTGGAAAGCTGTAAACTTTTCAAAACAGTTTTCCTAACTGCCCTTTTATAAACCGTAATCTTCCATTTATAAATTGCTTACAAAAGGCCAAACTACTATGACGCCAGATATAATGGGAATATTATTACTTGTAACTATACTTCTTAAAACCTGAAACTATATTACTTAAATTTGATGTATGTAGTTACGAGTAGCTATATACAATTGTTGTGTGTAATGCGTTTGACAATTCTATAATTATTCCTTGAAATTGATTTATGAAATCGAAAATTCTTTGGCTTAGGATCAGTTATTGGATGGCTGCCATTGCAGACTTTATTATTGCCGTTAGTGTTTTAGTCCCCGAAAGAGTGGGTCTTACAAAATTTGAATATCCTATGGGAATGACGTCTGCCATAGCTTTTTCATGGGGAATATTGTTAATTATCGCCGATAGAAAACCGGTTGAAAGACGCTGGATATTAATACCCACTCTTATTGTAGTAAGTCTACTAACCACTGTCGGATATTATGCTTCAACCATTGAATTAATAGAACTGAATATAGCATCGTTCACTTTCGGGATAATCCTCTCACTAATAATTATTTTCAGTTTTTTGAGATCAAAAGATCTAACAAAGGCCAATTAATAAAGTACTAACGCCCAACGAGGAGTATAATTCATTAAGCTAAATAGCTAATTGAATATTTGTCTTACTTTTTGATTAAATAAATTCCGTGGAATTTACGCTGATGGATAAACGGCAAGAGCCATACACAAACCCTTGTGCACAATCTCAATGAACATCATTGGAGTAATAATAAATCGACTTCTATTTCGCTTTCTGCCTTCAGTTGGACTCTTCTTTTTCATGGGTTATTACATGGAAATAACCTTTGATAAAATTCTTGAAAAAATTGACTTCTTAGAGTGGCTTCTTATCGGTGTATTTCTGCTATGATTTGATTATGCATATCCGTAAAGTTATTGAAAGATAAAAAACACTTCAAAACGAAAGACTTAAAGCCGTACCAACCGATATAGAATTACCAAGAAAATTAAACTTTTTGGATAAACGGATAAGTGTTGATGACAATGGTATTGATGTTTCATTTAAAAACAGCGTGATTTTGCATTTAAGCAAGGACAAGAAACAAATCGAAATAGAAACAACGTTTAGATAGAAAACTTTAAACTTCAATGAAATACAATTCCTAATTCTTGAATACAACCAAACGAAAAGGACACTTTGATCGATGAATTTGCTTCTGGATCCGCTTATGACAAAAATGTCTAGTAGAATGTGATTGAAATTTGTATTATATCAAGAAATACATTGTACTGCAACCGACCTTAGTCAGTATTATCTCTACTAATAACTTCACTGACTGGGCGACGTAAAGAGCGAGGCAACTCTGGCCCGTAGCCAAAGCGAACAAGCAAATCAGGCCGACGGTCCCCAACATTCAAATACTCGGCGAACTGGGTCCGCACCGCTGGAACCTCGACTGCCTGATTGATGAAAGCGTGGCGTAAACCCAACGCTGTGGCTTGCAAAGCAAAACGTTGATAGCATCTTCCAACAGTGACCCAATTATCTTTACTATTGTGCTCGGAAACAAAGGCAATTACTCCGGACGAACTCCGAATTTGATTTCGATATTTGTCGTTTTCGCTGTCTGTCTTAAAGGCCAACTTAAATAAGAAATTACCCATCCAATTCGGCAATTTCGGATTACCGGATGAGGCTGTGAAGAGTCCGTCGCGATACCGCACGGCTGCAGATTCGCTAAAGCGTATCCATTCTTTAAGCTCGTTTACAAAAGCCGGGGCTTCCATCTGTTGGCTATTACCAGCTACCACGTACTCGAGAATCTCTTCCAGGTCGCGTTTGTCGGTGAACATCTGAACGGCTACTTCATTGTCTTGGGCTTTGGCTTCTAGCACGGCAAGTTGATCAGTCGGCACTTGCCTGCCATCGTAACTGGCGCGGGTGCATTGGCGCTTAGGAATGGCCTGGAACAATTGCGACTTGGATAATACGGTTGGCTCAAAATCAACCTGGACCGCATCAGAAGTACATTTCATTGACACATGCGCATGCAAGCCATGAGCCTGGGCAGCTAATACGAGGTTCTCTGTAGCACAGCCGAGGCTGACGAAGAGATGATGATCGTCCGGATCAACCGCCGAACAGCGCCTGTTTAAATCAGGCAATATCCTGATCCGATTGGTCTCAATCTGAAATTTCCAGGGCTGTGTATTATGACTGTTGGCCGCTAATGTGGCGTAACGAACCAACTCTCGCATGATTCCTCCTTTTTTACTAATTCGGCGGTCCGAATGCCGCCAAGTATTCGCCACCAGTGTTTCATAACTGGGGCCTGTATCCCCTATTAAGCCACCTGTATTCCCTATTGAACCACTTAATGGCAGGGCGGCGGTCCCCAACAATGTGACCGCCACCGTCTTATTGAAATCTCGTCTTTTCATTTTATTCAACTTTAAGAAAGTTTTTACTATGGATTAGTATCGAGTGCATTCCTCAAGTCTTTGGCCCACCCATCGAAAGCAGCCCTGGTATAACCTAAGCTGGAAAACGCGCGAGGTTTAAAAGGGCTACCCATTTTCTTGTCCGCCATGGTAGCCAAAACTTCATTCGTTTCTGAATCCAGAAATTCTACTTCAATTACAGCTCCACCCATATCGATGGGAAAAAACACTGCTGCCATGGCCGGATAATTGATAGCCGGGCTTGCTG
>CAZHJO010000143.1:0-7086 GCA_964532755.1 uncultured Maribacter sp.
GGGATGTAATTCAACGCGGGCGACCGCCTACCAATTTACCTGCCTTAGATACCAAAGACAGGCAAATTGGAAGACAAGATTACTGCTGGGTAAATTCATGTATAATTATTATGTTTAGGGTACGGCTACAGGCCCTATTGGAATTCTAAGGCCGTAGCTAATCATATGGTCAAACCTTGTAATAATATCAAAATGAGAAAAAATATATTTTTTACAGTGCTATGTATTGTGTTCTTCCTTCCAAAAGTGGTGGAAGCCCAGATAAATGAAGATAAACTGGGAGCATGGTACATGTATTTCTTCAATACTACCTTTAAAGAGAGCCCGTGGGGCATGCAAGGAGACATTCAATATCGTAATTGGAATATAGGCGGTGACCTTGAGCAATTGCTAATTCGTGGAGGAATAACCTATAAACCTAAAAATGCGGATATTAAACTAACCTTGGGTTATGGAAATATAACCACTGGGGCATACGGTTCCAATGATTCAACTACAGCAGAAAGCAGAATTTATCAAGAAGCATTGTTTCCAGTTCAATTTGGTAATCGTTTCTATACGAATCACCGCTTTCGTTATGAACAAAGGTTTGTTGAAAATCAAGATCTTCGAACGCGATACAGATATAATCTGTTTTTAAATATCCCTTTGAACAAATCGACAATGGATGATAAAACAATCTACCTGGCCGCTTATAATGAGTTATTTATAAATGGGCAACGCGATACTGGAAATGGAAATACCGTTGAAATCTTTGATCGAAACAGGCTCTACTTGGCCTTAGGGTATGTCATAAAAAAGGGATTGAAAATTCAAGTAGGTGTTATGAACCAAACAACGGATAATTGGACTAAGAAACAGTTACAAATAAGCTTGCACCATAAAATTTAAGAACAGACCACATTATCTAAACGTAACATGTCCTATTGATCTAATTGCAAAAAACGAATACGAAAATCGACTTAAAATTTTTGCTAAAGATAAAAAACGGACTTAAAACATTGACTACGATCAAAAGCTTTAACGCAGGGTAATAGAAGCATGTTCATTACTAAAATTATCCTAAACTAAGCGATTGCCTATATTTGCAACAAATACATGGGATGGAATATATACTTCAACCTTGGCCATGGTATGTTTCAGGGCCATTGATTACTTTTATTATGCTTTTGCTGTTCTATTTCGGAAAGTCGTTTGGGATGTCTTCGAATCTTAGAACCCTATGCAGCATGGGAGGCGCAGGGAAATATGCCGATTTTTTCAAATATGATTGGAAAGCCCAACGCTGGAACCTCGTCGTCGTGGTGGGTGCCATCATAGGGGGGTTCATTTCTGTCCAATTTTTATCAGATGGATCTACCATAGATCTTTCGTCCAATACAGTGAACGATTTGAAGGCCCTGGGTTTTAATAATGCCGGGGAGGCACTATTACCCGCAGAAATTTTTAGTTGGGATGCCGCTCTATCTTTAAAAGGTATCTCGATATTGGTAATTGCCGGTTTCTTGGTTGGATTTGGAACCCGATATGCCGGAGGTTGCACTTCGGGCCATGCGATTTCCGGTCTTAGTAACCTGCAAAAACCCTCTTTGGTAGCCGTTATTGGCTTTTTCATCGGTGGATTGATCATGACGCATTTTATTTTACCCCTAATCTTTACAGCATGAAGTTTTTAAAATATTTATTCGTCGGTATGTTCTTTGGCATTGTATTGGTTAAATCGGAAGCCGTTTCCTGGTACCGTATTTACGAAATGTTCAAGTTTCAAGCCTTTCATATGTATGGGATCATCGGTTCGGCAGTTGTACTCGGGGTCCTAGCGGTGACATTTATAAAACTTATGGGACTGCGGAGTATTGAGGGCCAAAAAATAAACATCCTACCCAAAGAAAAAGGTTTTGTACGCTATCTTTTGGGTGGTGCTATATTTGGATTGGGATGGGCCCTTGCAGGTGCCTGCCCAGGACCCATGTATATTCTCGTAGGAACAGGGTTTTTTAGTATGTTGATCGTTATTATAGCCGCAATCCTTGGGACCTTCGTTTATGGTCTTATTAGGCACAGGCTGCCTCATTGAGAACCTTATCCCAGGATTACTTTAACAGCATGTTCTTTTCCTTTTTCTAAAATAGGAATGGTATTGCCCTTGATTTCATTACCATTCACGAATACGCTTTTTACGCCCTTGCTAACATGCTCTGGATTTTGCACCTCAATGGTATAGATAGCGCCCCTAAATTCACGCTTCATTGTAAATCCATCCCATTTTGAAGGTATGCAAGGATCGATTACCAGTCCGTCATAATCGGTTTTTACACCTAGAATGTATTGGGTAATCGCAAAGAAATTCCAGGAAGCGGTACCCGATAACCAGGAATTTTTGGCCTCCCCAGGTTTAAAGGCTTCTTTACCGGCTATCATTTGGCAGTACACATAGGGTTCTACCTTATGCAGTTCGGAGATATCCTCCAAAAAGCTAGGCGCGATTTTGGTATAGTACTCATAAGCCTGGTCTCCCCTACCCAAAATCGTTTCCCCGATCATGATCCAAGGATTGTTATGACAGAATATGCCCCCGTTCTCCTTATAACCTGTGGGATAGGTCGAAATCTCCCCATATTCAATGTAGTATTTGGTAAACGCCGGACTATTCAAAACAATACCGTACTCGCAATCCAAATGTTCTTTTACGGCATTCAATGATTTCGCTACCATACCCTCTTCCATCCCGATTTCGGCCATGGTACACCATCCTTGGGATTCAATAAAGATCTTACCTTCCTCATTTTCGTTCGAGCCAATTTTGTTGCCAAAGAAATCATAGGCGCGTAGATACCATTCGCCATCCCAGCCATGTGCTTTTACAGCTTCGATCATGTTTGCTACATGTTTCCCGGCTGCTGCAGCTTCCTTGTCCTTACCAATGCGCTTGCAAAGCTTCACATATTCCTTGCCGTAAACCACAAAGAGACCTGCAATCATAAGTGATTCCGCTGTTTTACCCTTTTTGTTCCCTGTGGTCTGAAAAGATTCGTTCGGATCTTCCGAAAAACAGTTCAGGTTGAGACAATCATTCCAATCGGCCCTTCCAATGAGAGGTAACCCATGTGGGCCCAGATTATTTACCACATGATAAAAAGAGACCTTTAGATGCTCAAAATGGGATTTGGCGCGGGAAGCATCATTGTCATAGGGTACCATTTCATCCAAGAGGGAGAAATCACCAGTTTCCTTGATATATTCCGTGGTGGAAAGAATCAACCATAAGGGATCATCGTTAAAATCACCTCCGACCGCCGAATTACCCTTCTTAGTCAGGGGTTGGTATTGATGATAGCAAGAACCATCCTCGAATTGGGTAGAGGCAATATCGAATATGCGTTCCCTTGCCCTTTCCGGAATTTGATGTACGAACCCGATCAAATCTTGATTGGAATCCCGAAAACCCATTCCACGTCCAATGCCCGATTCAAAAAATGAAGCGGACCTAGACATATTAAAAGTAACCATACATTGGTATTGGTTCCAGATATTCACCATTCGATCCAAACGATCATCACCCGAATCAATTTGTATCTTACCCAATAAGCGATCCCAATAGGACCGCAGATCGTTATAGGCAGCATCAATTTTTTCGACCGTATCAAATTTCGTAAGCATGGCTTTGGCAGGTTTCTTATTGATCACTCGCTTAGCTTCCCATTTATCATCCTTGGCTACCTCAACATAACCCAACATGAAGATCAGATCACGCTGTTCTCCTGGTTTCAATGCAATTTCGATATAATGTGAGGCTATAGGAGACCAGCCATGGGCTATCGTATTCTTAGGTGCACCTTCTTGCACCACGTCCGGGCTATCAAAGTCGTTATATAGTCCCAAGAATGATTCCCGATCGGTATCAAAACCATCAATAGGCGTATTCACCGAATAGAAGGCATAATGGTTTCTTCTTTCCTTGAACTCCGTTTTGTGGTAAATGGTCGAATCCTCGATTTCAACTTCCCCCGTAGAAAAGTTTCTTTGGAAATTGGTCATATCATCCTCGGCATTCCACAAGCACCATTCAATAAATGAGAAGAGTTTTAGATTTTTGGTATCTGAAGATGTGTTCTTTAGGGACACTTTTTGAATCTCCCCCCAAAATCCCAAAGGTATAAACTGTAGAATCCGGGCCTCGACCCCATTTTTTGAACTTTTGAATTTGGTATAGCTCATACCATGTCGACACTCATAACTATCCAACGGGGTCTTCACCGGTTTCCAGCCCGGTGACCAAGTCGTATCCCCATCTTTGATGTAAAAATATTTGCCCCCATTATCAATCGGAACATTGTTATATCTATAGCGTGTTAGTCTCCTGAACTTAGCATCCTTATAAAAAGTATAACCCCCCCCTGTATTCGATGTTAAAGAGAAGAAATCCTCATTGCCCAAGTAATTAATCCAGGGGTAAGGGGTCTTTGGGTTGGTGATTACATACTCTCGATTGGCATCATCAAAATGACCGTATTTCATATTGTCAATATTTGTTCTTTAGTATTGTTTTATTCTTGAAGCCTTCTGTTTTTCAACGTTAAAGTAATTTCATCAAGTTTCTTTTGTGTGAGCGGATATAAGAACATCAATCCTGCTGCAAGGGCCGTAATTATGGCCGGTACCCAGCTCATTAGCATTATGATTCCAGGAATTGCACCTTCAATTGATGAGGTGTCCTGACCGTTGTAATGAAAAGCCCCCAATATCATCCCTATTATCGCACCAGCGATGCCCCCACCGAACTTCGTGGCAAAAGAACCTGCCGAATAAATAAGACCCGTAGCCCTGCGCCCATTCTTAAATTCAGAATAGTCAGCGGCATCACCCAACATGGCAAAAAACAAGGTCGGGAAAATAGCAGCCGCGAATTCGGAGATGATGCCGATAGTAAAAATTGCACCGATATCCTCTGGACCACAAAATGCGAGCAGGGCATTTACTCCCCCGGAGAACAGCAATGCATATATGAAAAGGTTGCGCTTACCAAATTTCTTTCCTAAAGGTGAAGTGGCCATTGCACCGATCACAGATGCGATCATTAGGCCTATCAAGAATGAAGCACCAAGTAGTTGATTATTGAGATAATGGGTAAAGTATATAATGACAATACCCTGTTTTATAGAATTATAAACATTGAACAAAAGTCCAATGACCAACAATACCAACCATGGTTTGTTTGCAATGAGATCCTTAAAATCTTGCTTAAGGTTATTCTTTTGTGCTTTAGGTGGTTGAATTCTTTCTTTGGTGGTATAGAAGGTCAAGAACATTAATATCGCAAGAAAAATAGACATTAAGTACATTGAATTGCTGTATCCTTTTCTCTGGTCAATAATGGTGATCTTGTTTTGTGAAAGGTCTTTTTCCCCATTGACAAAAAAAGCATATTTCTTATCGGCCTCCATAGTAAAGCTCTTACCATGTGTAGGAATATTTTCGTCGGCACTTAAGGCTGGATCCTCCCAAATGAACATGGCAATGCCATCCTCTGTTTTGATGTTTACATTCTCTACATAGGAAGGGGCCGAAACCACCACCCGATATTGCTCATTGCCAAGTTTAGCTACCTCAACGGATGGATCCACATTCCCAAAATAGGCCACTAAAAAAAGTAAGGCCCCTTGAACGAGCATACCACCACCAAAGGCACCGACCATCCTATATGACCCCAAACTAGTGCGCTCCTTATCATCCCCCGTCATAACTGCCATCAACGCCCCATAGGGTACGTTATTCGCGGTATAGATCAATGTGAAGAAAATATAAGTGATATAGGCGTAAACTATCTTGCCCGTGGTGCCCAGATCAGGACTGGTAAACAATAATGAAAGTATGGCAGCCAAGGGAATGGCCGTCCATAAAATCCAAGGCCTAAATTTGCCATATTTAGATTTGGTCCTATCCCCAATGATTCCCATCGCAACGTCACTAATTCCATCGCTAAAACGAGCGACCAGCATTAATACCCCAACAGTGACCGGACTCAACCCAAAAACATCGGTATAGAAAATAAACAAAAAGGTGGCGACACCCCTCCAAGCGATATTGGCCGCACCATCACCAAGAGCATATCCTATTTTTTCCTTTATTGCAATTTTTTCAAAAGATGACATGGTTTTTTAGATTGATTAACCGTTAAAATTAATCAATAAAGAGCGTTGAGACTAACCATAATTAGTCTATTCCTTAGCTAATAAAGAAGTAAATTTTTAGGCAGTTTTCACCTTTAAGAATAAGCAACCATTAGTGAATAAAAATAGGTACGATACGAATTTCTGGTTAGCGACGACCTATGCATCAACTTAATCAGAAAGATTAACCTACTAAACTATTTCCGCACTTAGACCAGCTTGTAGTAATCGGCTGCAACGCGGTTCCAGATCCTTGTATTCGCCTGTTTTCACAGTGCACTTGCCATTGTAGTGTACAATCAAGGAACATTGTTCAGCCTGTTCAGGCGTATGATCACAAACATCGACCAAGGTGTAGATTACATGATCAAAAGTATTTACCTCATCATTAAAAAGCACAATTTCGTTAACTTTTACCGTCTCTTCTTCGAGTAATAGATCTTCCGAAATTTTTTCCTTAGCACTCATATCAAATTATTTTATATCCGAAATAACCTAATCTAAAATACATATTTTACAGCTACCCAATTATTTTTTTCAAGATTTTTTTCAAGCGTTAGTCCATTTTCATTGCATTTTTCAGTAATTAGGGGAATATCCGCATTATAAAACCCACTGAGAAACAATTGGCCATTTTCATTCAAGCAACGAACGTAGGACGGGATGTCCCCTAACAGAATATTCCTGTTGATATTCGCAATAATTACATCATATTTTTGGTTTTTCAATAGGTTGGAATCACCTTCAAGGACATTGATATTCGTACATTCATTTCGCTCAACATTCTCCTTCGCATTTAGGTAGCACCAATTATCAATATCAATGGCATCTACTGATTTTGCACCTTTCATCTCAGTCAATATTGCCAAAACCCCGGTACCACAACCCATATCCAAAACTGTCTTTCCTTTAAAAT
>CAZHJO010000144.1:0-7060 GCA_964532755.1 uncultured Maribacter sp.
CTTGTCCGCTAAGTACCCTAAAAATTTCATCTTCTTTGCTGTGTACATGGGGTGGTATGCCCGAACCGGTGGCCAAATCATCGACCCATTCAAATATTTGGTTCTCGGTATCGTCTCCCACCACTTTGTGCCATTGCGGATTGCCAAGGACCCGCAATTTTCTACCCTCATCGTCGCGCACGATCTTTTCCTTAGATTTGTTTTTGAATAGCGCATTCTCCTTAAAAAAAGCCTTGGCCGAGGTCAAGGGCAGCATCGTCGCCAAACTGGTACCACCCAATTGGGTTAGAAATCGTTTTCTGTCCATCGTCGTATTTTTTAGTTATTACTCATTTGTTTCATGACAAAACTAGGAGCGATCGCTTGGATATCATGACAATACCGTTGCAAGCTTTGGCTGATTTGTTGCAAACTCAGGCCTATGAAACAAAAGTGTTAATTAATGAAACATGGATGTTAGGATGGCGATGCCTGACCACCGAACTTCGTAACTATAGGTACACTTCGAAATTTTCAGTACCTTTTTTGAGGAATATGATATGGCACAAAAATTTTACTATCTAACGATTGCCTTTTTAACGCTGAACCTGCTTTCAGCGCAGGAGGTCTATGAACTAGACCCCAAGTATCCGGTGCACGACCTTGATCCCTATTTACAAGTATATGCAGACAGCAGTGACCAGTTTTCTGCCACACAATTGCTAAATGATGATACGCTGCCCTACACCTTGGGGGATGAATTGCCTAATCTCCTTAAGACCAATCTGACTTATTGGGGCAAGTTAAAACTGAAGGTAACGGAGCCATTGACAGGTTGGACACTACATTTTGAGGACAAACAGATAGAAATACCAGCTTGGGGAAAAAGTAATGGAAAAGTTGATGTCTATGCCTATGCCAATGGTCGACTGTTGTCCCATAAAAAAACGGGTGTGGAATATCCTAAAACGGAGCGGGATGTAAGAGCCCACTGGGTATTGAACCAAATAAACTTAGAAGAACTACCACCTTATGTTCCGGTTACTTTGTTAATGCGTGTAGAAGGCAATGCGTTGGGCCACCCTCCCTATTTTAACCTTTCTGCCAGAAATCCTGACCAGCAATCATATCACCAAATCTATCAGTTCCACAATGCTTTTAACATCTTTATGTTCGGTGTAACCTTAATCATATTCGTATACCACTTGCTGCAGTTTTTTTACGTTAATGATCGGGTAACGCTCTGGTTTACTATCTGGCTCGGTTTCTGTATGCTCACTATGGCCATGGCCGCTGGTTTACTGATTGGTTCATTTACAAAATTCCGTTTCGCTGTCTGGATGTTGATTGCCAATGGTATTTTTTACTCCTTTTGGTTTTTTGGCAGGGCTTTTACCGATTCGAAAAGAAAATTTCCTGTTTTGGATAAATTTATTCTGGGGCTTGCCATTTTAATCTCTGTAGAAATTGTATTTGTAGCACTATATTCCGTCATCTTTAGCCCACAAACCTATTTTTCGGGTATCGGCATACATTACAATTTTATTCAGCTTTATGTCATTGCGAGCTTGGCCATGTCGGTTATCTTGATTTTCAAAAAGGATATTTTTGCGAAATACTTTGGATGGGGCTCCATTATTGGTTCAATATTTTTATTGATCGGCACTCTTTGGGCAATGCAGATAATTACCCCCTACTTAAAAAACTTTATCGACCCTTTTGCGACTGGCATGTTTCTCCAGATCATTTTTTATTCTTTTGCCATTGCGTACCGTCGACAATTTCTTACCAAACAGTCCCAAAAGGAGCGTATTGAATGGGAGCGTTCATTGGCAGAGATCAACCGAATGAAAGACTTGGATGAGGTAAAGACCCGCTTTTTTGCGAACATCAGCCATGAGTTTCGCACCCCCTTGGCGCTCATTCAAGGGCCCTTTCAACAGGCCGAAAAGCAATCACAGGGACGTAAGGATAAATCAGTACAGCTTTCGGCAAAGACGTTTACCCTTATCAAAAAAAACACGAAACGGTTGCAGACGCTGGTCAACCAACTTTTGGATTTGTCTAAAATTGAAAGTGGGAATCTTAATTTGAAACTAAGCCAAGGCGGACTCATCCAATTTCTTCGCACCCATGTGTTTTCGTTTGAAAGCATGGCCGAGCGTAAGAACATTAATTTGAACACCCATTTTTCGGGAGAATTTGAGGATGCCTATTATGACCAGGACAAACTCGAAAAAATTGTAAACAATCTCTTGTCCAACGCTTTTAAATATACCCCGCATGGAGGGGCCGTAAGTGTGAATGTAAATCTTACGGATAAAAACCTATCGCTCGAAATCAGCGATACGGGCGATGGCATGCACAAAAAGGAAATCGAACGCATTTTTGATCGCTTTTATCGTGTGGAAGGTACAGAGACTAAAGGCTCTGGTATCGGTCTGGCGCTGACCAAAGAGTTGGTGGCAATCCATAACGGCCAAATCAATGTGCATAGTGAAAAAGGTCGGGGCACCACTTTTAAAGTAAGGCTTCCCATTAATTTGGAAAATCTACCGGAAGCCATACACATCGAAAGGGATTCCATGACTCCTCTAGAAGTTGAGAAGACTACAATAGTCACTGCTGAAGTACACAATGACAAAGCTATAACCTTCCAACCTCATGACGAGGTAGTCTTGTTGGTGGAGGACAATCAAGATCTGCAAAGTTTTATTGCCGACATCCTAGCGCCTAGATATAAGATACTCACCGCAAATGATGGTGCGCAGGGTGAGCGGATGGCGTTTGAGCATATTCCTGATTTGGTCATCAGTGATGTAATGATGCCCAAAAAGGATGGATACGAGCTCTGCAGTGCCCTTAAAAACAATACGAAGACCAGTCATATCCCCGTCATGCTATTGACCGCTAAAGCTGGACAATCTAACAAAATGGCCGGATTGACGCAAGGGGCCGATACCTACCTGACCAAACCCTTTGATGCAGATGAGTTGTTGTTGCGCATAAAAAATTTGATCGAAGCCCGCAAAAAGATTTGGGAGCATTTTAAATCACTCGATTTTAGTGCTATTCCTGATTTGAATCTAAGCTCGGTGGACGATAAATTTTTACAAAAGGTGATGAAAATTATTAAAGAAAACATCGACAATGAGCTGCTTTCGGTAGAGGATATCGCCTCTAAAGTAGGCTTTAGCAGGGCACAATTGCACCGAAAACTAAAAGCGCTCACCAACAAAAGTGCCAGGCAATTAGTCAATGAAATCCGATTAAAAAAGGCCAAAACAATGCTGAAGCAAAAGGTCGGTTCTGTCTCAGAAGTCGCCTATTCGGTAGGTTTCTCTAATATGTCCTACTTCACTAAGAGTTTCAAAGAAAAGTTTGGTGTGCTACCAAGCAAGGTATAAGTCACTGAAAATATGGTATTCATGACTAACAAACAGAACCTTTAAAACTTAAAGGGATCCGTATTTGCAACTATAGCTTATCTGGGAGCATACTAATCCTTCTATCCCGTATCATTGACATAAATTCGCATGCATTTTTGGATTTCAATATTGGCCTGTTCGGTTGTAAAACCAAGCCCTATGGCGTATTTGAAAATTAGTTTTCGCTCTGACTCATCAATTACATGGTCGGCTTGGATAATGCTACAGAGGTCATGGAGCCTTTCAATCCGTTCTTCCAACGAATATAGGGGAATCAATGGGTACTTCCCCGGATTTTTGAATATCGGTTTGAACTCTTCCTCTGAAACATCGAGCTTCAAGGCCAAACGCTTCAAAACAGCTTTTTCTTCATTACTAATAGAGCCATCTATGCCCGCTAATTTCACAATTGCGGCGAAATGCGACACGTTACTTTCATGCTTCCCGGATTCATATGCTTCTAAAATGGACATTTTTTATTTTTTTAAGTGGTTGTACATGCAATATTTTCTTCGCTTATTGAATAAGCTTATGTAATATAATATGTGAAAGGAATTTTTGATATGACCTTTGTCAGTCCTTGGATTGTTTTTATTCCCTTACAAAAAAATGTGGAGCGACAGCTTCACTTTTTGACTATCCCTTAAAGGTAAGTTTGCGGCAATGGGCTGCAGAGGGTATTTCCATTACTATTACATTGTAAAATTCTTATGTTACTCAATCAACCAAACAGCAATGGGATTGTTCATTTTTTTATAAATACGCGAAGATAGGCCTCATTCCTATTGGTTTTGGTACTGTTGGCTTTCTTTCATACCAAATCAGGGATACTTTACCTTCCACTATCTTTAAAAGCACATTGGCATTGCGTTGGTCAATTTGGGACTATACTTTGTTTCCTTTAGTACCTCAGTATTGGCAAAGTAATTCAAGCGAATAGGGTTCGTTGATAAAGGAGTCGATTTTTATTTATGGCAGTATATTTAAATATAGCACGTAAAACAAGCTCTATGATCTAGGTCATTTACTAATAGAAAGAGAGGTGGTAGTTTTGAACCAACATTGAAAATATATGATCATGAAAAGAATAATTGTATTCCTAATCTTTGGGAACTTTCTACTAGCACCAGTAACCGTTGAGGCCCAAATCTTAGGTAAATTGAAAAAGAAAGTTGAAAGGAAAGTTGAAAAAGAGGTAGATAAGGCCTTGGATAAGGAAAAGGAAGAACCCGTGCCTGAAGAGGAACAGACCAAAGAAGAACAAATCCAAGAAAAAGATCAAGTACAAGTACCACCAGCCGACCAAGAACCAAAGTTGGTCTGGGCCAAATATGATTTTGTGCCTGGTGAAAAGGTTATTTTTGAGGATAACCAAGAGAATGAAGAGAATGGGGAATTCCCATCACGTTGGGACCTTAAGTACGGTACCATAGAGAATGCTGAATTTGGAGGGGAGAAAGTTATCATGTTCAGAGGAGGGCAAGCGATGATCATACCCTATCTAAAGAACCCGGAAAAGGATTATCTGCCAGATGTCTTTACCATTGAGTTTGACCTTTATAATCCGGATAGGAATGCCTTTACTGTTTATTTTTATGACCGTAAAAACCAGAGACCGCCTTCTTCATACACAGCGAACCTGAATATTAGACCTGAGTCCATGGACCTTAGACCGGCAAAAAGTAGTCTTCCCGATAAGGGATCGATACAAAACCAATGGGCTCATATTGCAATCGCCTATACCAATGGTAAAATGAAAGCTTATATTGATGAAACTCGGTTAATTAATATTCCACATTTGGATTTTAACCCCAGCGGAATTTCACTACATGCCTATTTTTCGAATGATGCGAAACGCTATTATATTAAGAATTTCAGACTTGCCGAAGGCGGTGTAAAATATTATGACAGATTTTTACAGGATGGAAAAATTGTAGCCAATGGCATACGATTCGATGTAAACAAAGCCACGTTAAAACCTGAGTCTATGGGCGTTATCAATGAAATTTACAAGCTTATGTCTAAGCATCCCGAGATAAATTTCAGCGTTGAAGGCCATACCGATAGTGATGGCGAGGTAGACTTTAATCAGAATCTATCGGAAGAAAGGGCACAGACCGTAATGAAACAACTCATTGCCATGGGTATCGGTGCAGATCGTTTAACAACCAAAGGCTTTGGCGAAAGTAAGCCAATTGATGCCAATGATACGCAGGAGGGCAAGGCCAATAATAGAAGAGTGGAATTCGTAAAAATGACAGAATTTAAGTCCAGATTATAAATGGCAGCCTATTATGCATCCAATTTGAGTAGCGTTGAATAAAAATTATTGCAAAATGAAGACAATCCTATACACCACGGACTATTCCAATAACTCGGTTTCCGCATTGAGATATGCCCATAAATTATCAGAACAAATGGGAACCCGTTTGGTAGTAGCCCATGTGTTTAACCACCCTACCATCTTAGGCACTGAAGGCCTGGATGAGCCTTTTCCCCATACCGAGGAGAATGCCTATAAATTACACCGTTCACGACTTGAGGATTTTTGCCAGGAACATTTGGGTAATGTTTGGAAAAATCCAAACGTGCAATTACAGGCGGTAGAGAACAATTCTGTATTAAAAGGCATTATTTCAGTAGCAGAGGAATGGCATGCCTATTTGATTGTAGTGGGTATGAAAGGTGGAAGTGCAATTCGGGAAATACTCATGGGAAGCACGACAAAACAGTTGATCGAAAAGGCACCATGCCCAATTTTGTCAATTCCTTCCGATGCGAGTCATTTAGCGATAAAAACCATCGTTTATGCCACGGATTTTGAAGAAGAGGATGTGTATGCCATTCGAAAATTGGCGGAAATCGCAGGCCAGTTGGATGCCGAAATAAAGGTCATCCATATTTCTACAAAAAATGAATATCGCGGAGATATGAAAATGGAATGGTTCAAAAAAACGCTAAGGGAAAAAGTAAGCTACGAACGAATTGATTTCGATTTAATATTTTCAGATGATATTTTTAATACCCTAAGAATTTATCTAGGTGATATGAATGCAGATTTAATGGTCATGTTGGAAAGGGGGCACAAAAGCATCGTAAAAAAATGGTTCCATCGTGATCTTGTCAAAAAAATGGAGTCCTATGGTAGGGTACCACTATTAAGCTTTAGGGGGTCTAACCACCAACTGTTTTATTTTAAACAAGCCCTCTAACAAGTTCATTTGGCTATTGGGCGATGCCGATGTTTTTCATATCGGTAAACCAACATCCATGAGACTTTCCTCGGCCTTATTAATATTTTCTATACCTTGCAATAGAGCATCTGGGTTAAATGAAATACTGTTGATTCCCTCTTGGACCAAGAACTTGGCAAATTCCGGAAAATCACTAGGTGCTTGTCCACATAGCCCTATTTTGGTTTTGGTGTTTCTGGCCGATTGTATGGCCATAGAGATCATACGTTTGGCTGCAAGATCGTTCTCATCAAATAACTCACCCATAATCTCGGAATCCCGGTCAATACCCAAGGTCAATTGGGTAAGGTCATTGGAACCAATGGAAAAACCATCGAAGATCTCAGCGAATTTCCCTGCCAAGATGACGTTGCTCGGAATTTCTACCATGGTATAGATCTCGAGTCCATTTTCGCCTCG
>CAZHJO010000145.1:0-7047 GCA_964532755.1 uncultured Maribacter sp.
TGGATTCGCTGAGCAACCTAATGGCGAGTTATTTGCCAGGTGGATCCAATTGGGCATTTTTCACCCATTTTGTCGCGTACATTCGAGTGGGGATCACGGGGATCAAGAACCCTGGTCTTTCGATAGTGATGTTACAGAAATCGTTAGGAAATACATTGAGTTGCGTTACCAGCTTTTGCCCTATTTATATACGATGTTCTGGAAATATTCAAAAAATGGGGATCCAATGGTAAAACCATTGGTGTATTTTGACCAAGAAGATCCACAAACCCATTTTAGGACTGATGAATTTATTTTTGGAGAACATATATTGGTCTGTCCGGTCCAAGAACCAAACGCCAAAGGAAGGCGTATGTACGTTCCGAGAGGAAAATGGTACAATTATTGGAACGATGAGGTGGTTGAAGGAGGAAAAGAGAAATGGGTAGAAGCCGATATTGATATTATTCCCTTATTTGTGAAAGAAGGGGCGATCATTCCTAAATTTCCTGTCCAGCAATACGTTGGGGAGTTGGATATTAAAGAACTAGATCTGGAGGTGTACTTTAGAATAGGTACTGAAAGTTCTACGGTTTATGAGGATGAACAAGACGGCTATGACTATAAAAAAGGACAATATAGCTTACGAAATTTCAAATTGAAAGGGAAGGAGAAAAGTCTTGTGATACAACAGTTCAAGGACGGAACCTTTGTTACCTCTTATGCTAGTTTTAGGATGAATTTACATGGACTGCCATTTGAGATTGAAGCAATAGAAGTTGATAACGAAGACGTGCCCTTGAAACAACTAAAACCCAATGGGAACAATGTTATAGAAGTGGACAAAGATTTTACCCAATTGCTTATAAAGGGGAAATAATTTTTTGTAATTTACTCGAACTAAACACTATAGTAAAATGAAAAAACTAATATTGATAATTGCCATATTCATGGTTGTGGCAGCCTGTAAGGTAAATCCGTTTACAGGTAAAAAAGTCCTTAATTTTTATCCGAACAGTCAGATTTTCCCCATGGCCTTTCAGCAGTATGATCAATTTCTTACCGAGAACAAGGTAGTTGAGAATACGGCAGAATCGCGTATGATCACTAACGTTGGTCAGCGCATATCTTCAGCTGCCGAACGATGGTTGTCGGCCAATGGTTACCCAGGGTATCTCAGCGATTACAAATGGGAGTACAATTTGGTGAATGACAAAACAGTGAATGCCTGGTGTATGCCTGGAGGCAAGATCGTTTTTTATACCGGAATATTGCCGATTACACAAACAGAACGTGGGGTAGCGGTAGTTATGGGACATGAAGTAGCACATGCTCTAGCTGATCACGGGGCTCAGCGCATGAGTGCAGGTACTTTGCAACAAGTGGGTGCTGTTGCCGGTAATATTGCCATCAAGGATGAACAGACAAGAAATATGTTCAATCAGGCTTACGGCCTTGGCTCTACGATTGGTTTAATGCTTCCTTTTAGTCGAAGCCATGAAACCGAAGCTGACCGCATAGGTCTTCAGATTATGGCCATCGCGGGTTATGACCCAGCTGAAGCTGCTGAACTTTGGAAAAGAATGAAAGCAAACAGTGGCAATCAAGCTCCACCAGAGTTTTTAAGTACACATCCATCCAATGACACAAGAATTGCAAATTTAACAGCGTGGGCACCTTTGGCTAAACAAGAGGCCATGAAATTTGGAGTAACCACTTTTAAGTAATGTTCGGGTAGAACAATAGTTACGTAATAATTGTATATTGAAAGCTGTTCCGCAAAAGAGCAGCTTTTTTTCTGAGAATATATGAGTTCATATGACAAGAGTATTTGCCATTAAAGGCAGTAAAAAATTATTGAATGCCTGGGCTTTTTACGATTGGGCAAATTCAGTTTATAGTCTTGTCATCTCCTCGGCTATTTTCCCCATTTTCTATGGCTCGCTTTTTCGGGTCGCCAACATAGAAAAAGTGACTGTCTTCGGAGGTGAGATCGCAAGGGCACCTTTAATTAGTTATGTAACTTCATTGGCCTTTGTTTTTATTGCAATTGTAACGCCTTTGATTGCTGGTATATCCGATTACCTGGGCAACAAAAGACTCTTTCTCAAAATCTTTTGCTATTTGGGCGGAATCTCCTGTATAGGATTGTATTGGTTCTCGTTGGATAATATCTATCTAGGTCTTATTTGCTATTTCTTTGGATTGGTCGGTTTCTGGGTAAGTTTCGCCATAAACAATTCCTATTTGCCCGATGTGGCATTCCCGGAGCAGCAAGACGGTATAAGTGCCAAAGGTTTTTCTATGGGATATACCGGTAGCGTGATTCTCCTTTTGTTCAATTTGGCGATGGTCATGAAACCTGATTTTTTTGGAATTGAAGGTGATGCCACTGAAGCTGCCGAAATCAAGGCCATGAAATATTCTTTTGTTACTGTTGGTATTTGGTGGATGGTCTTTAGTCAATATACTTTTTTCCATTTACCGAAGGGATTCAAAAAAGAAGGTAAGAGGGATCATATCATTTTAAACGGATTTAAGGAACTTAAAATGGTCTGGCATCAGTTGGGTGATGAAATAAGATTAAAGCGTTATTTAGGCGCCTTCTTTGTCTACAGCATGGCGGTACAGACCGTGATGTTGATTGCCACGTACTTTGGGGAAGAAGAAATACAGTGGGGCTCGGATTCTGAGCGGACTACTGGGCTTATCATTAGTATATTGGTTATCCAGATTGTTGCAATATGCGGAGCTACCATCACAGCCTTTGCCTCTGGGAAATTTGGCAATATCAAAACTTTGATCGTAATAAATATTCTTTGGTTGCTGATTTGTATTTATGCCTATTTTGTGATTACCCCAATCGATTTTTATATAGCTGCTGGTTGTGTAGGTCTTGTTATGGGAGGTATTCAGGCGCTCTCTAGGTCAACGTATTCCAAGTTTATTCCAAAGACGACAGATACTGCTTCGTTTTTTAGCTTCTACGATGTAGCCGAAAAAATCGGAATTGTTATTGGTACTTTTCTATATGGTTTTGTCGCTCAGTATTCGGGTAGCATGCGGAACGCGATAATTTTCCTAGGCTTGTTCTTTCTTATTGGCATGTTCCTATTGACAAGGGTAAATAGGAAAAAAGCAAAATAAAAGTCCCGACGATACCCTCGGGACTTCTTCTTGATTGTTGTTCGCTTTTTGATTTGCCTGCCGGTTTACCTGCCTTTGACATGGGAGGCAGGTTATGCTTTCGTAATATCGCCAGAACCAGAGGTTTTGGTATCCAATTTTTCGGGATTACCTTTGTAGTGAATATCACCTGACCCCGATACCCTTGCTTTTAAACTCTCGTTTGCCGTAACCTTGATATCGGCTGAGCCTGAAACGGTGGCGTCAACATTGTCAGCATCCAGTTCGTAGGCCTTGATATCGCCACTACCAGAAATAGTGACATTGAAATCAGTCGTAGAACCACTTAGATTAATGTCCCCAGAACCTGACATTGATGCATCGATTGCATTGGCATCGACATCCAATGTAATATCCCCAGAACCTGACATTGAGGTGTTGAAGTTTGCTGTTTTTATGGTATTTTTTCCCACAATGTCACCGGAACCCGAAAGTGAAACGGCATTTATACGTTCAACGGGTACTGTAACATGAATACCGTCTTTCCAGGAAGATGGCTTTAGGTTCATTCCTTTTTCTACCTTTATGACCAATTTGCCATTTTTGACTTCGGTAATGATGTACTCCAAAAGGTTTTCTTCTCCTTTTAACGAAATATCCCCTTCGTTACCTTCTACAAGGTCTACATCAAACCATCCCGATACCGCTACAGCGTCATAATCACCTGTTGACCGTTCTATGGTCACCACTTTTCCATTTCCGTTCACTTTCTTTCCCCATTGGGCTGAGCATGAGACTGTGAATAATACGACTAAACTTAGTGTTGCTAATTTTTTCATTTGTGTGTTTTTAGGACCCTGATGTTATTCAGGGCAGATTGATTGAATTAATGGTTTTTTGAAAATGATATTCCACCGTACTCGCTGTCAATGGAAACTGAATTTCCGCTGTTTGCACTACCGTGGTACCCCTTATAGTAGCGATTGTTAGATTTTTCAGTGCTTATATTAATCTCAAATTCATCCTTACCGCTTACACCTGCATATTCTGTTCTTATTTCAAAATCAAAATGATACTGTGGTGAATAACCAATTTTAACACCAGTATAATCTGAGCTTATACGTGCGTTTCCGGCATCTTCTGCCATATTTTTGATTCTTAGGGAACCATAGTCCGCATTTACATTGACATTACCATGAATGGTACCTAGTTTAACATTAATGTAGTCCCCGTTTCCTTCAACATTATTGGCCTCGCCAACTTCTATATTGCCATAATCACAAGAGTATTGCAAGTTTTCCATTTGATGGATAGTGGAGTTGGTATAATCGGCATTCACTTCCAAATTACCAGCTTTTTCAATCGTAAAACCGGAGTAATCCGCTTTGATTTCACCACTGTTTATATATTCAATACTTGACTTCGAAGTATAATCGAAATTCAGATAATTATTCCTTCCCCTAAGTTCGCCAATCTCCAATCGGCCATAATCACAATTGATTTTGGCATGCCCATCAACGCGATCCAATACTATATTCCCATAGTCATTATTTAAATGGACACTATTTTTAATCGGCATTTTTACGGTGTAATTGATCTGCATATTAACATTGTTATTGCCCCAGTTCCATCCCCAACTACTTTTGTTTTTATTGAATATGGTCTTGGCTGATACCATTGAGCTCGATGCTTCAAAATCAACTTCAATATTATCCAATTTCTTTTGAACCTTGTCCTCATTGTTACCACTGGTCTTAATGTGAACTTCAATTAGTACCCGGTCTTCATTCCATGAAGTCAGGTTTAGATTGCCATAACTATTATTGATTTTTAGTAAGGCATCTGAATTTACATTAAATTCCTTTTTTATGGTTTTTTCCTTGGTGTACTTACCCTTACGTTTCCCATCATTGGCCGATAGGATCATGGGGGCTACTAAAAGTAGTATTGTCGCGTATTTAAATAGTGAGGTTTTCATCGTTGTAATTTTTTAAATTCTTGATTGTTTCGATTTGATTGATGACGTCTTGTAGGAGGTCTATTCTCGTTTGAAAGTTGGTTATCATGGCACTTAGGATCAACTTGTCGTTACCGCCATTGATCAAATCGGTTTCCAATTGTTTGTAATTGGTTTCCAGCTTTTTCAATTGGATCATGGTATCACTAATGATCATTCGTGTTTCTGGGGAACTTTCATTTTCAAGTAATTTAACCTGGTCTTCTATAAGACTGGCAAAATAAACTTGTGTATTGCTTACCTCAGGTGAAATTTTGGCCACCTGCTGATCTAGTGTGGGCCTTGAGGTATAAACACCAGCAGCAATTAGGCATATCACCGCTACTGAAGCAGCAATTGATAAAGGTCTCCACCAATTCCTTTTCTCTTTGTGAAGTGTTACTACCTGATTGGCATTGTTCAGTTTTTCTAAAAACCGTTCTTTATGCCCTGCTCTTGGCTCCTCGGTATCAAAAGTACCTTCCAGTCCTTTGAATACATCTTTTAAATCATCCTTTTCCATTAGTAAGCATTTATCATTTTTTTTCTCAAACTTTCCTTTGCCCTGGAAATCATTGTCCGGCAATTGGCATAGCTTATGTTCATTATGGTACTGATTTCTTCGTAATCATACCCTTCTATTAAATGTAAGGTCAAAGAAATTCTGTAATTATCTTTTAACCGTTTCATGGTCTCCATCACTTTTTGAGCCTTCAGTTCGGTAAACACATGATCCGAAGCAATCCCATCATTATCTTCGACCTTGTACATTATATCATCCAACGCAACTTCATTTTTCTTCCGTTGCTTTCGATAATGATAGATACTGTTGTTTATAACTATGCGCTTTAACCAGGATCCGAAGGTTACCTCACCTTTGAATGTGTGCAGTTTCGTAAACGCGTTTAAGAACGATTCCTGCATTACATCCTCGGCTTCGGCACTGTTTTTTACAATCCTAAAAGACGTGTTGTACATGGCTTTGTAATAGCGATTGTAAACTTCCATTTGTGCACTTTGTTTCCCTTCAAGACACAGTTGTATTAAATCATCAGTATGTTCTCTTTCGTGGCTCAAAAAGTGATTGATTTGTTTAATAGATGATTCAATTTAGCCATTGTTACAGTTTCTTGGAAATATTTGCCCCAATTGGCACAACAATTGCCCAATAGGGTTGACAATGATGTGTTCTGTTACCCAGAAATAAAGAGGACAGGACGATACGACGCTTTTAATACATACTAAAAACAACCCTTTGCTGTTAATTATATGACAGAATGGCGGAAATAATAATATGGGAGATTCTAAATTTTCAAATTTTGACAATATGTCCTTGCAAAGTATTGACCAGGATGCTGAGTTAATACCTTTGTTGACCCCGGAGGACGAAGAGGAAATGAACAATGAGGGGCTACCCGAGACATTGCCGATATTACCATTGCGAAATACGGTCCTGTTTCCTGGTGTTGTGATTCCGATTACCGCAGGTAGGGATAAATCAATAAAATTGATAAAAGATGCGAACAACGGTTCAAAAGTAATCGGGGTTGTCGCACAGAAAGACGAAAAAACCGAAAACCCGGGGGTTAAGGATATCCATACCTTGGGCACGGTTGCGCGGATATTGAGGGTGTTGCAAATGCCTGATGGTAATACAACCGTGATCATACAGGGTAAAAAACGTTTCGAAGTTGCTGAAATTCTTACTGTGAAGCCATATATGACAGCAACAGTCAGGGAAACCTTGGAGGAAAGACCTGATAAGGATGGACAAGAGTTCTTGGCCATTATCGAATCTATCAAAGACTTGGCCTTAAAGATCATCAGGGATAATCCGAATATTCCCAGTGAAGCTTCTTTCGCCATAAAGAATATCCAGAGTAACTCTTTTCTTATCAATTTCGTTTCTTCCAATTTAAATTTGGATGTAAAGGAAAAACAGGAAT
>CAZHJO010000146.1:0-7004 GCA_964532755.1 uncultured Maribacter sp.
CAAATGTCCTGCTAATCGACCGGCTCCCTGCGAAATCTCTTCTTGAATTCCTCCATCAGAGATGAATCCATAAATCTTATGGTTCATCCACTTACCAAAACGTGCCTGCAAGAATTTAGCTGCTACAGCAGCACCGATACCCATGGTATGACCTTGGCCCAAAGGTCCTGAGGTGTTTTCTACTCCTCTTGCAACATCGACTTCGGGGTGACCTGGTGTTATTGAACCCCATTGTCTAAAACTGGCAATATCCTCTTTTTCATAATTACCCAACAAATAGTATTGTGCATACATCAATGTTGATAAGTGACCTGCATCCATAAAAAAACGGTCCCTGAACGGCCATGTCATATCACTTGGGTCATAATTGAAAAACTCGGAATAAAGGATATGCATAAAATCCGCACCTCCCATTGGACCGCCAGGATGGCCAGATTTCGCCTTTTCAACCATTGCAACTGCCAAGGCCCTGATATTATCTGCCGATTGCAAATTAATTTCTTTGTTCATTTGATCTTGTTTGTATGAATTTTTATTGAGGTACTGGACATGCATATCCTATTCCTTAAAACATTTTGGTCAAATCTACCGTTTTTTATCATTTATTTTTTGGATACTTATTAAAAACTATTGACAACCCAAATCGAAAAAGGACAAATTGATTTTTAACCCTTTTCGCTGTCGCTCCAACAGTGATTTACATTAGGGTTATCTCTATGTTTCATTAAATAAAAGTTTTCGTAAATTTAGAATTATCAAAAGTAAGTAACCATGAAAAAACACTGTTTGGCGTTAGATTTAAAAGATGATCCCGAGCTTATCGCGGCCTACGAGGAATACCATAGAAATGTATGGCCTGAAGTATTACAAAGCCTTAGTGATTCGGGAATTCAAAATATGGAAATCTATCGTATTTCAAACCGGTTGTTCATGATTATCGAAGTTGAAGATAGCTTTTCCTTTGAACAGAAGGCAAAATTGGATAAGGGTAATGTGAAGGTCCAAGAGTGGGAGGTACTCATGTGGGAATACCAACAGGCGTTGCCAATTGCCAAGCCGGGGGAAAAGTGGCTGCCTATGGATAAAATCTTCGAATTTCCAGTAGGTTGATTTGTTATGATAATCTATTCCATCGGATGCTCTTTCAACAGCTCTTCCGCGGAATAAAAACCTTCTTTTTCTTTAATCCGCTCACGAATTGCCTTTACGGTTTCTGGTAAAATGGGTGTGGCCTTATTCCCAAAGGAATTCCTGACATAGGTCAATACTGATGCTATTTCATCATCGTTCAACATCCCCCCAAACGGCGTCATTGGTACTTGACCTGGATATTGTTTTCCAAGTACTTCAACGGGACCCATCATTCCGTTTAGGGTGATTTTAATAAGGCGTTTCGCATTGCCAGTTACCCATTCTGTATTGGCCAGTGGTGGAAATTGCGAAGCGCTTAATCCTTTCCCGTCCGGTTGATGGCAAGTAATACAAAAGCCTTCCCTCTTATAAATTTGCTCCCCTTGTATAAATAATTGCTTTGCGGCTCCTTTTAAATGCGTAATTGCCCTTCCTTCGGGCGTCTCTCCTAGGTTATGGCCATTGATATGAGCCAAAGCCGCTTCATAAGGTTTAAGCATCCACTCATCCAAAGGAAGTTTACCGGCGGCTTCAATTATTGGTAGTCCTGCCCCCTTATCTAACCAAGATGCGGCAACTAAAGCCTCTAAACGTACTCTAGGGTTTTTATCTTGAGCGGCTGCCAACAATAATCCAGACTGATCAGAAACCTGATGTCCAGCGTATCTCAACACTTTTACGGCAGCAGCACGAGCTCTAAAATCATCGGCATTCAACAATTGTTGAAGTAGGGTTGCATCAATCTTATTTAACCCCCAACTTACCCATAAAGCCTCTAGTAAATGGTGTTCATATCGTTTATCCGTTTTATCCAGATTATTTACCCACTTATCTAAATGGGTCAACACCTCAACATGATCTCTTGCTCTTAATTCCCTTCTAGTGCGATATCTCGATCGGTATTCTGGTAGTTTCAGATTATTCAATAATTCATCAATTGTGGCATCCACAATTTTTGCTGGTTTTACCAAAGGACGTGAAGGATATGTTATTCTATATACCCTGCCATGAACATGATCTCTCAAAGGATCACGGGCATTATGCTGCATATGGCCAACCAATATATTATGCCAGTCAATTAAATACAAGGATCCATCAGGAGCAAATTCCATATCAACAGGACGGAACTTGGTATCTGTCGATGTAAGCAGATCCTGTCTATGCCTACTAATGTAACCAGAGGATTCAGGATCGTCGACCATAGTATGCTGTTTGGTTCCCAGGAAACCTATCGTATTATTGATGATTAGATCACCTTGAACCTCTTCTGGAAAATGGCGACTTGAAATAAACTCAAGGCCAGAAGTTGGTCTTACTTTATGAGCGTCTTCAATCAGGTTTTTTGGCAAGGGAGAGGCCCTACCATAACGTGGTTTTATAGTGCCTGGCATCATCCATGTCATATCAGGACCCGAAGTATGGGCAAAAAAGTTTTGACCCCAATCGTCGAAGGCGATGCCCCATGGATTAGGAATGGGAAGCTGTGCAGTTCGTTCCAAATGATGTCGTTGAGGACTATATCTATAAAATCCTCCGTTTGTTGCACGAACAGTGCCATAGGCGGTCTCAACGTTGGTGTGTAAGAACACCCCCTCCCCCATATAGATAGCACCAGACGGATCCGCAGTAAAAGCCCCAGCCGTATGATGTGTATCATGATCATCAAATCCACTTAGTATGATCTCTTTAGTATCGGCCTTGTCATCACCATCCGCATCCTTTAAGAGCACCAAATTGGTTCCTTGTGACACATAAACCCCTTCAGGGGCAAATTCAAATCCTACCGTAAGGTGCAGGTCATCAACAAAAGTGGTTTGCTTGTCAGCCTTACCATCATTATTCGTATCCTCTAGAATGATCAACTTGTCATTAGGTTTACTGTCCCCGGGCCTATAATGCGGATATGTTGGCATAACCCCTACCCAAAGTCTTCCTTTATTGTCAAATGATAATTGCACAGGGTTGGCCAGATCTGGAAATTCCTTTTCGGAAGCGAACATTTCTAGTTTATAACCTTTTGCAACCTTAATCCTGTCAATGGCTGCTTGCCCATATAAATATCCTTCTTCAACGTTTCCTTGACCTTTATTATAATTTGTAGTTACAGCTGGAAGCACAAGAGTTTGTGTATCTGCGATGGACAAATCTATTTTTATGCCCTTATTAGCATCCCATATGGCCGTATCCCGAATGGCGGTCATTTGCCTGATTTTTTCAATTTCAAAGGGATAGTTATCAGGACCAAAAGGATTATATCGTCTTCCATAAGCGTGCACTCCATTGGGAATCTTAAAATCATTATGCCAAAACCAATTCTTCTCCATTACAGCTTCATGCACCATATTTCGATTTTGGTTTACCATTTTCTCTGCTTTACCAAATACTGAGTCGACCAAAAGCTTGGCAAATTTCCGGTAGCCAAAGTCATTCAATTGGAATCCGTCTGCAGTCAAATCTTTTGATTCAGAAGTAAACCACTCCTTGCTGGCATCAAAGGCATTGACAAACAAAACACTTTCCTGGGTGGCCACTTCTTTCATAGCTTGGGTATACAATGCTAAATTCCTGTTTTCTTTTTCGCCGTTGGGCAAATCCATTTTATGTGACAAATCCTCAAATGCAATAGGAGAAACCAGGGCCAATTGAGGAGTACCTGAACCGTTGTAGTTTTGATTCTTGGTATGCTTTATAAATGCTTGAAGCTCGGCCTTGTAATTTTCCAATCCGGCCTCCCCCGCAAAAGATCCACTATATCCAAAAAATGCCAGGATCACGTCTGCCTTTAGCGTTTCGAGCCATTCATCCTCAGTGGGAAAATGGCCTATACTTCCCGATTTATTAGCGAGTTCGGTCTGGAACTTTTCCGCACCTTGAAAGGCCCAGGGAGAATTTCGCGAAGCGTGTGGGCGAAACCCTGGAGTATTACCTCCATCGGCCATATTACGAATAAAGAGTGAACTATCGGGGTACCTACAATGCATCTCAGTTTCGAAATGCCCAAAATTCATCATTCGAGATCCCAGGCCATTCCCAACGAGCACAATATGTGATCCTTTTCTTAATTCAAGAAAATCTCTTTTGTCATTGCACCCTGTGGCTATTAAACAATACACAATTAGTATTATTTTTAAATATCCATGCTTACCAACTGTCATTGTTCTTTTATTCTTGATTCATTTAGATTAAAGGCTTACGTGTATACCTTGTTCAGCAGATCTTTCACAAGCTTCGATAATACGCTGACAGGTAATCGCATCTTCAATGGCGGATAAAGGCTCCTCACCATTTTTCAACACATTGATTATAAAATGGTAAGCTGTATTCTTAATGGACTCCGGATAACATTGATACGTTTGTGAATGTGCGCCATTCCTAACATTTATTACAAAATCCCTATAACTATAGCGGGTACTCCCTCTTGTTCCAATAACCTTTATGATACACGACCAGGGGTCACCTGCGTGATCATCATTGGCAAAGCTTGCACATAGATGGCTAAGGGTGCCGTTTTCCATCAGGATATTGGCCATGGCTACATTTTCTTGAGGAGCCAAGGTCTTATCTACCGTATTCTTAAAACAGGAAACGGTTTTGGGCTTGCCAGCTAAATAAAGCATCGAATACGAATGATGGGTCAAAATCTGGCGGATAACTCCTGGATATCTTGCCCTAATCTCGTCGGCATGCTGAATATTGTACATCATATAAAATTGGGTGATATCGCCTAACTTACCACTTTCAATCATTGATTTTGCTCGTTCAATACCAGGTTCATAAATATAATTATGGACTGGCATACATTTTACCCCGGCCTTGTCAATAGCCGTTTGCATCTGTTGCAATTCTTCTATACTTGATGCAGCTGGTTTTTCAACTAAGATATGTTTACCAGCTTGGGCCGCTTTTATGGTGTATTCACAATGCGTTTCCATATTGGTCAGAATAAATACGGCCTCTATTTGTGCGTTATTCAACAAATCTTCAACCGAAGAATAATAGGTGCATCCAAACTTTTCAGCTTTTTCTTCACCCCTTGCTGAAGAACGATTCCAGAGACCAATAAGTTCGGCATCCTCCATTGCATGTATAGCTTCTGCGTGCAAGTTGGCAATATCCCCTGCCCCAATAAATCCTATGCCTATTTTCTTCATAAGCCTGTTCCTGGGTATTTTAATATTCTTTTTTTGGCCATTTCAAGAAATTGTTCAAGCGAACGTCGTACTCCCTCCTCAATTGATGTAAGGGGTAAATCCTTGAAGGCCTTATCTATTTTTTTGTGATCCAAATCATGAACAAACAGATTGGTTTCTGCATTTTCCGTTATCGATAAGCTAGCAAATGCCCCAATTCCCAATTTATTGGCCTGATTATGGGCAATATTCAAAAACTCCTCGATCGCAATTGTCTTTCCTTTGATATTAAAAATATTGAATCCTTCACAATCCCTCAAGGTACAAGTCGCAAAATGGTGACCTACGTCTTCTACAAAATGATAATTTTCTCGTCCTTGATACGGCATTACAAAGGGAATAATCTTATTGGACGCCGCTCCCTTGGCAATAGCCTTTAGTGCATTTGTTGGCGCTGATGTTTTTCCCTTATCCCTACCCTTACCATAGGTAGTATTTATTCTCAAGCAAATGGTTGGCACTTTAGTATTGTCATAAAATAACCGAGCAAGGTGTTCCCCGGCTAATTTCCAAATCCCATAATGATTGGGTGGAGCCAAACGAGCTTCTTCCTTAATTTCGTTCTCATGATACATTGATCTCATACCATAAACAGCCCCTGAACTTGCAAAAACAAAACGCCTAAGGTTCTTCAGCTTTTCTGCCACATCAAACAAGACCATCGAACCGCCAGTATTGATTTCCATACCTCCTACATGATCGCGGGAACAATCTGGGCTTTGGTAAGCCCCTAAATGAATAATGTGGGTTGGACCAACTTTTAGCACGACTTTCTCAATTGCTATGTAATCAGATACGTCCAAAGTTATGAACTCCAAACGGGCATCAAGGTTGTCACCCAACCACAATTTAAGCGGATTGCGATTATTAGATCTTGTTGCAACTACAACTTTACCAACTTCCTTGGATTGTAATAGTTTATAAATTGTTACTGACCCTATGCAACCGGTTCCACCTGTTATTAATATTGTATGCATGCAATTATTCTTAATGGAAAATGATTCTTAGTTCATTTTTACGACCGCCTTCATGTTGTTTGCTTTAATCGAGTCTTCAAAAGCCTGTGTTATATCTTGAAAATCATACATATCGGTATAGTGCTCTGAAGGAAAGACACCCGTGACCATCAATTTTTGAGCTACCATATAATCCTCTCGACAGGATCCCATAGATCCTCTCATATTCAAGGAAGTACGGGTTAAATGGGTAGCATTGATTTCAACTTCCTTGCCGTAGGTCGCAATCACGCAGATATCGCCTTCTGGTCGTACAATTGAAATAGCTTCACTCAAAACCTGTGGTACACCGGAACACTCTATGAGCAAATCCACTTGTCCCATCGTACCAAAAGGTATTCCGTTGGCATCTACCACTCCTTTCATCAGTTGGCTTTGCAGCGTATTATCTGGGGCAACTTCCAATGTAATTAAGCCTCGTTCTGCAGCTCGTTTCAATCTGATATTACGATCATGGGCTATTCCTGTAACCAATACCCTTGCTCCGGCTGCCTTTGCCAATTCTGCTGACATTAAACCAATAATCCCGCATCCAGTGACCACTACATCCTGGCCTGGTTTAATATTACATTTATTGTGAAGTGCATTTACCACAACAGACAATGGTTCTACCAATGCCCCCTGTTCTGGGGTAAGCCCTTGCATTAAATGAACAACCCTATCGGAT
>CAZHJO010000147.1:0-6948 GCA_964532755.1 uncultured Maribacter sp.
CTTCCATTGACTTATAATCATCTGGACCCTCAACCGTTTTTATATTATAATGTCTATACTCCTTTTTTGAGGGTTTCCCATTCTTGAAAACAACACAGGCCGCTACCGGGTTGCTTCCTTGAATATTACTATTATCAAAGCACTCAATATGCCTGGGTTCCTTAGATAATCTAATATCTTTTTGCATTTGTGCCATAATCCTGTTGGTATGGCGCTCAGGATCAATAATTTTGATTTGATTGAATCTTTCCTGTCGAAAATACTTTGCATTTCGTATAGAAAGGTCTACGATTTTTCGTTTATCCCCTAATTTGGGCACAGTTACTTTCAAATGGGGTTCAACAACGACCTTAAAGGGCAAATAAATTTCTTTTGAGTTTGAATTGAACCGCTGCCTGATTTCAACAATGGCCAGCTGCAATAGATCCCCATCTTTTTCATTGAGTTTCTTTTTGATTTCCATGGTATGTGACCTAATAATGGAACCATGTGAAAGTTGCAAAAAGTTAACATAGGCAAACGCATCATCGGCAATGATCGAGAAAACATCAACATTATTGATTTTAGGATTTACAATGGTAGTTTTCGACTGATAATTTTCAAGAACATCGATCTTTTCCTTGATTTGCTGTGCTTCTTCAAAATGCATGTCATCGGCAAGTGATTTCATTTGAGCTTTAAAGGATCGTAAGGAAGATTTAAAATTCCCCTTGATTATATCTCGAATCTCATTCACCTGTTTATCATAATCGGTACTGCTCTGTAGCCCCTCACAAGGGCCTAAACAATTTCCTAAATGATATTCAAGGCACACCTTATATTTACCGGCCTTGATCTTTTCCGCGGATAGATCATAATTACAGGTTCGCAATGGATATACATTCCTAATTAACTCCAATAAGGTCTTTACCGTGTACATACTGGTATACGGCCCAAAATATTCGGAACCGTCCTTTATTAATTTTCTCGTAGGAAAAATTCTGGGGAAACGTTCATTCTTTATGCAGATCCAAGGATATGATTTGTCATCCTTGAGCAGCACATTATATCGCGGCCTATATTTTTTAATCAGATTGTTTTCCAGCAAGAGGGCATCAGATTCCGTTGCCACAACAATATGTTTGATACTGCATATTTTCTTTACCAGTATCCTGGTTTTCCCATATTCATGGTTTTTATTAAAGTAAGAAGAAACCCGTTTTTTTAAGTTCTTGGCCTTACCAACATATATTATCTTATCATCGGCATCATAAAACTGATATACCCCAGGACTATTTGGCAGTGTACTTATTTGAATCTTTAAGGGCAATTGAGGCATTAAATTGTCTAGTGCTTTATGATTGAATATACACTGTTAAATTACTATGTTTTTGGTTAACAAAGACACTTTACTGTTTTTTGACCCCACCTATTGGTTTTGTCTTTCCAAGTAGCGAAGAAGGAAACAATAATAGTCCGTGATACTACGAGTGGATTGATTAATTTTTGTTAAATTTTTCAAACCATGTACAAAACAAGTTGCTGTTTGGTCAGTTTTCATTATATTTAACTAAGCATCTGCTCTTATTGCATATTAAGCACATTTTCGAATTTAACTCCTTGTATTTGTGCTGGTTAAATAGCTATAAATTATTTATCCCCTTCCTGTTTTATTTGCCAAATTGCTAAATTTTTACTAAAAAAGTGCATTTCACCGATAAAAGCGTGCGTTTTATGGATTTTTTATTTACATTTAGAAAATCAAAATCAAAAGAAACTTTTTTTACGCATGGACAATTACATAATCACCCTCGGCACGTATTTAATTTTGATGTTGTTTTTCAAAGTTTATTTTGCAGTAGCCGCTAAGGAATAATAACTACTTTTCTTATCTTATCGTAAATATTCAACCCCCTCATGTTGAAATCAGATTTACGATTACTTTACACTAACCTCAGGAGTGAACTTTCAAACGAAAAGATCACTGAATTAAGTTTGCAATTAGCGAATAATTCGTTGGAACTTCCTATATGGAGTTTTGATTATTACCACTTATATGTACCAATATCGGAAAAGAAGGAAATAGACACGACCTTCTTATTGTCTATACTTCAGGGCAAGGATAAACACGTAATATTCCCAAAAATGGAAGGTGATGCATTAATTCATTTCTTGCTCACCGATAATACTGTCTTCAAAGCAAACAAATGGAATGTTCCTGAACCTGTTGATGGTATTTTGGTTGAACCGAATAAAATTGATGTGGTTTTTGTTCCCCTTCTCGCTTTTGATAGGCATGGCAACAGAGTTGGTTATGGCAAGGGGTACTATGACCGATTTCTGAAACAATGTACATCACAAGTAATAAAAATAGGAATGTCGTTTTTCGATGCTGAAGAAGAAATTACCGATGTTTTCGAAAATGATATTTCGCTGGATTATTGTATAACCCCCAACAAAATCTACAAATTTTCCAACTCCTGATTTTCTTCGGGAACTACTTCTTCTGCTTTCTTATGGCCAAAGGCCTTTTTATTGAAAACCAATAGAATCCCAACACCGGTACTTATCGCGGTATCGGCCACATTAAAGACGGGATCAAAAAAGCTAAAATTACTTCCCCCAAAATAAGGTACCCAATCTGGCCAAGTACTATCTATCATCGGGAAATAAAGCATATCCACTACCTTTCCAAAAAACAATCCACCGTAGGGTTCGTCAGGGAAAAGTGATGCGACCTGGCCTATACTATCATTGAACATAAGCCCATAAAAAACCGAGTCGATAATGTTTCCCAAGGCTCCTGCAAAGATCAATGAGACCGCAAGTACCAAGGTATTTGAGCTACGTTTTTTAATACTGTCAACGAGCCAATAGCCAATGCCTGCTACCGCAAACAACCGGAATATGGTCAAAATTAATTTGGCTGTGTCTTCAGATATAGGCAAGAAATCGTTTAACTTGGCTCCCCAGGCAGCGCCCGAATTCTCGATAAAATGGATTTTGAACCAGTCGAAAACTTCATAAGAATCGCCTAGGGCAAAGTGTGTTTTTATATAGATCTTACTGACTTGATCAACCAGCAACACCAAGACAATAATCAGTAAAGACTTTTTAATATTCATTCATTAAAATATAGATGGGCAAAAATAAGTATATTATTCGGTTTTCTTTAAGTAGATATTGCCAGTGGTTGTAATCAAATTAAAATAGTTGGGGCCCTTTGGAATATTATTTTCACTAATACTTCCAAAGCTGTTGTTGGTTACGATATTTGCCCCTTTTGAGCGTACATGAATATCACCACTACGTGTTAAGGCGTGCACTGTACCATGGATAGCATGAATATTGCAGCTGCCATCATCCAAGGTTACTTGTAGATCCCCATAGTTACCTTTCGCATAAACATTGGTATTGGTCCCAAGGAGACTAACCTTCATATTTTCAGGAATGTTCAATTTCAATGAAATTGAAATGACTTTATGGGCACTTAATTTATCGTTGGGTTTAATAAAATTCGGGTGGAAACCTGCGCTTATAGCTATAGAAGGGCCCTCCTCTTCTATTTTAACCAATAAATCGTTTTTATATTCCCCCTCAATGTGGGCTTCAACTACAATTTCCTTCGAAGCGGTGGTAGAAAGGTCAATCTTAAAACAGTTGGCAGCATTAATAAGTACATGTGAGGTTTCTGGGTTAAGAACAGTTTTTCTCACCGTCCTTTGGGCATTTAACAACCCAAAAGATAATAGCAAAACCATAACAAATAATACTCTTTCCATCACTATATATGAATAAAAAAAACGCCCATATGGGCGTTTTTTTTATTTCTGCATGTTTTTCGCCTCGATACTCAGCGTTGCATGGGGAACCAGTTTTAAGCGTTCCTTATTGATCAGCTTACCTGTAACCCGACATATACCATAAGTCTTATTCTCAATACGTAACAACGCATTTTTTAGGTCGCGAATAAACTTTTCTTGGCGAATGGCCAATTGTGTATTCGCCTCCTTACTCATTGTTTGCGAGCCTTCCTCAAAAGCCTTGAAAGTTGGTGAGGTATCATCTGTACCATTATTACCATCGTTCATATAAGAACTCCTTAATAAGTCTAAATGACTTTTTGCCTTCTCTATCTTATCCTCAATCAAAGATTTGAATTTTGCCAAATCCTTATCCGAATATCTTACATTTAAATCTTGTGCCATTTTATTAGTGTTTTTCAATAAACAATTTTGTGTTCACTTCGTCAAAAGCAATTGCCGTGCCGTTTTCCAAATTATCCTCAAAGTTCAGTTCTGCTGTTAAGGTTTCGGTCTTAATATAATTAAGGTTACTTTCAACAGCATTTTCAACCAGTCCGTCTTTTAGGATCTTTATGTCAATTTTGTCGGTTACCTCGTACCCCGATTCTTTTCTTATATTTTGAATCCTGTTTACAAGTTCCCTTGCGATACCTTCTTTTCTAAGGTCTTCACTAATGGTGACATCCAAGGCAACAGTCAAGGGTCCTTGACTTGCCACCAACCAGCCTTCTATATCTTGAGAAGATATCTCTACATCCTGTAACTGTAAATTAATGATTTTATTTTCAATTTCTAAGGAAATTTCGCCTTCCTGTTCAATTTTTTGGATGTCTTCCTGTCCCAATGCCCCAACCCGCTGTGCTATTTGCTTCATTTCCTTGCCAAATTTAGGGCCTAAAACCTTGAAATTTGGTTTTATCTGCTTCACCAAAATACCTGAAGCATCATCCAAGAGCTCTATTTCCTTAACATTGACTTCTGACATTATCAAATCAGCAACTGCTTCTATTTCATGTTTTTGTTCTTCGTCCAAAACAGGAATCATTATTCTTTGCAAGGGTTGCCGAACCTTGATTCGTTCCTTTTGGCGAATTGAAAGGACCAAGGATGAAATGGTCTGTGCTTTGGCCATCTTGCTTTCCAAAGCTGCATTGACCATCGCAGGATCATACTTCGGAAAATAGGATAAATGCACACTTTCAAATTTATCCTTAGCCGTAGTATTGGTCATATCCTTATACAAACGATCCATGAAAAATGGAGCAACCGGAGCTGAAAGTTTGGCTATTGTAACCAAACAGGTATACAATGTCTGATAGGCAGAAATCTTATCTTTCTGATAATCCCCTTTCCAGAAACGTCTTCTACACAAACGAACGTACCAGTTACTGAGGTTCTCCTGAACATAATCCGAAATAGCCCTCGTGGCCCTTGTAGGTTCATAATCGGCATAGGCTTCATCTACCTTTTTGATCAGAGTATGCAGTTCAGACAAAATCCAACGGTCAATTTCCGGACGCTCATGCAATGGAATGTCATCCTCAGCATAAGAGAATTCATCAATATTTGCATATAGGGCAAAGAATGAATACGTATTATAAAGTGTACCGAAGAACTTTCGTTTTACCTCTACAATTCCTTCAAGATCAAATTTGAGATTGTCCCAAGGGTTTGCATTCGATATCATATACCAACGTGTGGCATCTGGCCCATGATCGTCCATGGTTTTAAAGGGGTCAACGGCATTGCCGAGACGTTTCGACATTTTCTTACCATCCTTGTCCAAAATCAAGCCATTTGATACCACATTCTTGTAGGCAACAGAGTCAAATACCATGGTTGCAATAGCATGCAACGTATAAAACCAACCTCTAGTCTGGTCAACACCTTCAGCGATAAAATCAGCTGGGAAAGTCAGCCCTTTATCAATCATATTCTGGTTTTCAAAAGGATAATGCCATTGTGCATACGGCATTGATCCACTATCGAACCACACATCGATCAAATCGCTTTCACGCCTCATGGGTTTACCCAATTTTGAAACCAAGGTAATTTGATCAACGATATTCTTATGAAGATCTATTTTATCATAGTTCTCTTCGCTCATATCACCTACCACGAAATCTGCAAAGATATCTTCCGCCAATACCCCAGCTTCAACGGCCTTGGCCATTTCAGTTTTTAGTTCTTCTACTGATCCAACAATCATCGCTTCTGTGCCATCTTCTGTACGCCATATAGGTAACGGAACTCCCCAATAACGCGAACGAGAAAGGTTCCAATCATTGGCATTGGCCAACCAGTTGCCAAACCGACCTTCGCCTGTTGCTTTGGGTTTCCAGTTAATTGTCTGGTTCAACTCGAACATACGCTCCTTAACATCGCTTATTTTTATGAACCAAGAATCCAAAGGGTAATACAGGATGGGCTTGTCGGTACGCCAGCAATTGGGGTAGCTATGCACATATTTTTCAACTTTGAAGGCCTTGTTCTCTTCTTTTAGACGAATGGCAATTTCAACATCGACCGACCTTTCGGGGGCAGTACCCTCATCATAGTATTCGTTCTTGACATATTTACCGCCCAACTCTTTCATTTCAGGCCTGAATTTACCTTGTAAATCCACTAGCGGAACGGGATTCTTATTCTCGTCCAAGACCAGTAAAGGTGGTACTTCAGGAACAGCCTGCTTAGCAACAAGGGCATCATCGGCACCAAAAGTAGGCGCTGTATGCACGATTCCCGTACCTTCTTCAGTAGTTACAAAATCACCGGCAATTACTCGAAAGGCATTCTCTGGATTTTGATACGGTAAGGTATAAGGCAATAATTGCTCATATTTTATGCCTACCAATTCCTTGCCTAAAATTTTACCAACGATTTTATAGGGTATCTTTTTATTGTCTGATGCATACTTGGCAAAATCGCTTTCGCTCTCCGATTCAAAAAATCTTCCACTGAATTGTTTGTCGACCAAGCTTTTTGCCAAAACCACTTTGGTAGGTTCAAAAGTATACTGATTGAATGTTTTGACGATGGCATATTCAATTTTTGCACCAATGGTCAAGGCCGTATTCGAAGGAAGTGTCCATGGCGTTGTTGTCCAGGCCAGGATATGAATATCACCTTCGATACCATCAAGAACAGTTGGTAAGGTTTCCTT
>CAZHJO010000148.1:0-6901 GCA_964532755.1 uncultured Maribacter sp.
CATCTTCGTCCTTATCCTTATTCAAAACACCTGCCTTTTGATATTCTGAAACTCTTTTTTCAAAGAAATTGGTCTTTCCTTGAAGTGAGATCATATCCATAAAGTCAAAAGGATTGGTAGAATTATACACTTTATCGCACCCAAGTTCTACCAATAACCTATCGGTCACAAACTCAAGGTATTGGGTCATCAATTTTGAGTTCATGCCAATTAAACTCACAGGTAAGGATTCGGTAATGAACTCGCGTTCAATGTTCAAAGCATCAACGATTATATCGGTTATACGGGCTTTGGGTACTTTATTTACGATATGGTTCTTATGTAGATGCACAGCATAATCACAGTGCATACCTTCATCTCTTGAGATTAATTCATTCGAGAAGGTCAATCCAGGCATTAGACCCCTTTTCTTCAACCAGAAAATAGAACAGAACGACCCTGAGAAGAATATACCTTCAACAGCGGCAAAGGCAATCAATCTTTCCGCAAAACTTGGAGACTCGATCCATTTAAGTGCCCAATCTGCTTTCTTTTTAATGGCCGGAAAATTCTCAATGGCCTTAAAAAGAATGTCCTTTTCCTTTTCATCCTTCACATAGGTATCGATCAATAATGAATAGGTCTCAGAGTGGATATTCTCCATCATTATCTGAAAACCATAGAAAAATTTGGCCTCTGAATATTGTACTTCATTTACAAAATTCTCGGCCAAGTTTTCATTTACAATTCCATCAGATGCGGCAAAAAAGGCTAAAATATGTTTGATGAAATATTTTTCATCATCATTCAATTTATTGTTCCAATCAGAAAGGTCCTGGTGAAGATCTATCTCCTCAGCGGTCCATATACAGGCTTCCTGTTTCTTGTACCATTCCCAAAGATCATGGTGTTGAATTGGGAAGATTACAAAGCGGTCTTTATTTTCCTGTAAAATGGGCTCTACGGCTGTGGACATAATTCTATTCGTTTAATAGTTAGTTGAGTAGGATGAAAATTACCTTACTTTTGGGATTAACAAAGATGGAAAAATGCAACCGATATTTTTAGGGTGAATTTAGATTTCGACCACAAAGTTTTTAACACAGCATGTTGAAATGTAGTTTCAGTCGTTATGTTTATTGCCTTTTTGAAAAATAGGATTTTGAATAAAAAAGCACTTCAAAAAAATAAACCAAAAAGTATTAATTATTATACTTTTTGGTTTAATAATAGGCTTATAGCTAGACTGACCATTAAAAGTCCCTTCTTAGGAACGTACTTATAAATAAGATACAACTATGATCATATCTCAAGGTTTGTTTCAAGCGGTTAAGGCCAGAATGATCAAATATAGACCAATGGCTAAAATGCATATAAAGACTATGCCAGTTCCTTTTCGTTTTCCGAGTATCATTTTTTCTCCCATTTTGTTCTTTTTTTATTCCCGAGGTTCACTAACAGCCCCTTCCGATTATGACTATTTTAATGTTAAATATATTTGGGCCTTTGGCCTACTGTGTTTCAAGAATTAGTTCCCCTTTGTTAATAGCTATTACTTTGGCCTTTCCCGAACCCAAGTTCATAAGGTCCCCCGCTAAAAACCCATCAATTGGAGGTTCCCTGTTACTCGATAAATATCGTTGGTCTGTGTACATGATAATTGTGCTACCCTTGCTGGGTATGACCCTACCATCATTCACTTCATACCTTCCTTGAAGTAGGCCAATATAGAATTGGCAATTAGGGTATCTACCAAAAATCTGGTTGCCCTTCATATTTTCAAAGGTGTTGAACAGTACCATTTGTGCAATGCCGTCCAAAGTGCCTTCGACAACCAAAATCACTTTGGTCTCCTTGGTGGTCTTGGACTGGGCATGTCCTAAAAGCATGCTGGTCATAAATAGGAAGACCATACCGCTTTTTCTTTTCATTGTTCGCTAATTTTTTGAATCATCTCGGTTTCATTGTTAATCCTTTCAAATCAAGCTTATCAATGAATTCCCAGATTTCTTCTGCCGTTTCAGCATTGGATTTTACCGAAACTCCATACTGTTCTTTGAGCATGAACTTGATCAGGTACTGCCCCGCCGGCGGGGCCAGATATTCTTCCTTGGCCTTTATGCCGTTGTGCACCAAGGTTTTTTCATAACCGTACTCGCTGGAAAAGTCCTGTTCCAGGCCACCTATCTCTATATGGTCTCGGATCTCGCTCTTGCCATTGTCCGTACTGCCATCCACCAGCTGTACATTTATAAACACCTCGTCTTTTTCATAGCGTGCACTGGCCGAAGACAGCCCTTGCAGTTTAAAGGGATCTGTAACAAAGCGTACAAGCGTATAGCCCGAAAGGGTCTTGGGCGGTGCCCAACTGCGCCACGAATTCGCTTCGATAAACACATCGGAATTTTCAGTGGTTTTGGTCATGGGTTCCGTGCTGTTTTTAGCGGTGTTCTTTTCTTTGTCGCTGCTAAAGCCGCAACTACCCAAGCAAAAGAGCATAAGCATTGGGACTAGCAATCTTATATTACAATTAATCATAGTAATGCATTGTTTATTCATTTGTAATCAATTGCAACCCAAGGCTTCCATTTTTCGACCAATTTCGAGTGTGCGTGGAATAATGTAGCTGGGTTTAAAAAACTCAATTAAATATTTCATAAAATGTAGCATTTCTTCAGGTGATCCCCGGTCGACGGAAAAATCCCCTACATCTTGGACTTCAACGCCTTGATAAAAACTATCCAAAATTTCTCCTAGCAGGTTACAAAGTGGATGACTATCATCCTGGGATGCAAAATCATATCCTGTAATTTTTCTTAAATCCTTGCCTATTGAAAGTAATTCAGCATCACTAAGATTAACCATCTCTTCCGGACAGTACATAATGAAAGTCGAGCTGGCTATGGCCAGCGTCTGCATACCATAGGCGTCGCATGACGACATCGTAAGTTCACCAATTTTATTCTCATTTACTAGTGCTAAATACATACCTACATAAAGCGTCATTAGTGCGGTACATTTTAGGTATTTGGTATTAAAGGCTTCAAGCATTTCTGCATTTTCTTCCCTTTCTCGTTCCCATGCCTCCTGCCATGCGGCAGCGGCCTCCGATTGGGCTGCTGCGTCAGCTTCGGATTGAGCTTGGTTACTTGCATTTTCCTGCGCCGCGGCCGCTTCCCTGAGTGCCCCAAAAATATCATCTTGGGCCATGGTCATAGTGCTACCTAAAAACAGGAGCAGTAATACTATAATTGTTGTTGTTTTAATCCTATAGCTTTTTAAGGGATCTAATCCAAAACTATCATTGTACATTACAATTGAATGCTACATATGTAACCAAGTATGCAAGAAATGTAACAATAAGCATAATTGCCTATTTATCTATGGTCTGTAGGTATTCCGAAGGTGTTTTTTTATAGGCTTCCTTAAAGCATTTGATAAAATAGGAAGGGGTATTGAAGCCAACGGTATAGGCAACCTCGTTAACAGTAGCGTCCGAGGTCTTTAAAATGTGGACAGCCTGTTTTAACCGTTGCGAGCGAATGAATTCCGTAGTGCTCAATCCCGTATAGGTCTGTAACTTTCGATGCAGCTGCATACGACTCATACCAACGAGGGTAGCAAATTTCTTGGCATTGAAGGTTGGATCGGCCAACTTGTCATCCAAGAGCAGCTGTACCTTGTTCAAGAAGACTTCATCAGTCGGGGTAATCGCTATATCCTTAGCCTTTAATACCATTTCTTGGCTATAGCGGTTACGAAGTGCCTTCCTTGTACGAATAAGATTCTCCACCCTTTTCTCCAATATTCGCAGCTTAAAGGGTTTGGTAATAAAATCATCGGCCCCGGACTTTAGACCTTCCAATTCATTTTCCTCGCCTATATGGGCGGTCAACAATATTATTGGGATGTGACTTGTGCGTTCATCGTTCTTTAAAGTATTGCACAGTTCAATCCCGTCATATAATGGCATCCGCACATCTGAAATAATTACATCAGGGACCAATTCCAATGCTTTTTCTATACCCTTTAGTCCGTTTTCCGCTGTATAAATTCGATTATTTTTGCCTAATTCCACTGCTATAAATTGTCTTACGTCTGCATGGTCCTCAACAATCAAGACAATTGGTAGATCATCCTTTTTTGTAGGAACACTAGTGCTCTGGTACCCAGGATTCAAATTTTCAGAGGGCTGGGAATCTGACATAGGGCTCTTGAATTCAAGGACTGGTATCGCCTTAGTTGTAAAAAAATCCTTCTTATAAGGCAGGTATACCTTAAATACAATTTTGTTTTCATCGCCTTGTTCCACATTGATCTCACCGCCATACAACTTCACCAATTCTTTTACCAAGGACAGGCCAACCCCAGCGCCCGACGAAAATGCATTTTGCTGATAAAACCTGGAAAATAAATTTTCCAAGGGCAGCTCCTCGAGAGTATTGGTGGTGTTGGAAACCATCATAGCTACTTTATCATCCACGATGTGGGCCTTAAAATAACAATGGCCATTTTGCGGGCAATACTTCATGGCATTGGAAAGAAGGTTCATGGTGATTTTTTCGATAACGTCCTCGTCAAACCAGATACCTCCCATTGGTCCAATTTCGGTAACATAGTCGATCTTGTTGGCTTCCGCCTGATATTCGAACGATGCGGCAATATTTCTTAAGAACAGCCCTAAATTGCCTTGTTTCAATTTTAATTTTAGCTTGCCATCATCAACTTTGGCCAAATCCAAGAGCTGATCTACCAGCGAAAGCATGCGACTGGTATTTCGTCGTATCATCGAAAAATTGGTCAGATCGGAATTTGACAACCCCCCTTCTTCCAATTTAGCCTCTATGGGTCCCGAAATCAAGGTCAGTGGCGTACGGAACTCATGGGATATATCGGTATATAATTTTGATTTCAGGGTATTGAGTTCCTGTAACTTTTTCGTCTCATCTTCCTTTAGGCGCAGATTCAATTTCATACGCCATCGCCATCTGAAATAAATGACAATACCGTAGATCAACCCTAAAAACAATAGCCCGTAAACAATTTTAGCAGTTAGGGTCCAGTACCAGGGTTGGGCAATGGTGAAAGAAAAAGATATGGGCTGTTCATTCCAAACCCCATCATAGTTACTTGATTTTACCTGAAAAGTATAATCATTAGGGGGTAATTGAGAATAACGTACCGCGTTAGTATTGCCCGTATATATCCAATCCTCTTCATAGTTTACCAATTGGTATTGATATTCATTTTTTTCGGGTAATGAAAATTGCAAACTTGAAAAACTGAAAGAAAGTGTATTTTGATCGTAATTCAATCTTGCTCCGTCAACCAACATTTGTGCTTTCCCATTAACCTCGAAACCTGTAATTGCGGTTTTGGGTACTATTTGGTTTTCCCTAATATTTTCAGGTCGAAACCAATAGAAACCTTCCAATCCCCCGAAATAGAGATTGCCCTCTTGATCAATATCATATGCCCCAGTATTGAACTCGGTAGCCAAACCATCATAATTACTGTAATTAACTACAAATGGTGCTTTTGAAAGTTCTTCGTTAGGTATGAATTTGGTGATTCCCTTGTTGCTGCTTAACCATAGATGAGCCTCGGAATCGGGTAAAATTGCATAGATAACATTATTGGCCAAGCCATTAGCAGTAGTGAATTGATAAAACTGATCGTTGGACGTATCCAAAGCGTTCAACCCGCCCCCATTAGTCCCAAACCAAAGAATCCCATTTGGTGCGGCGTATAAAGATTTAATACCATTACTGTTTAGTGAATTATCATCCCTGTTCTGATAAAAACGTTTAAAAGTTCTATCTGATGGATTGAATTGGGCAATCCCATTTTCTTCCGTACCAATCCACAAATTACCCTTAACATCCTCCGTAATTACCCTTACATTGTTACTCGGGAGCGAATTATTATTCTTGGGATCAGTTATGAATTTATAGATTTCCCCTATTTCCTTGTCAAATAGGATGAGACCATTTTCACGAGTTCCCAACCAAATATGCTGCTCGCTATCTTTAAAAATATCCCATACCGTATTTGCTGAGAGCGCTATTTTGGAGGTTTTGTCAAAGTGATGGAAATCACCGTTTTTCTTTCTCAGGATAAGACCATCTTCTTGGGTACCTATCCAAAGATCGTCATCGTCATCCAAGAGCAAGCTCATTATTCTATTTGAAGAAATTCTATTTTTGCCGACTGCACCCTCCGTAAAGGTTTGCCAGCTATTAATTTCAGGCTCATATTTTGTCAGACCCTTCCCGGATGTTCCTATCCAGACTGAACCCTGTTTGTCTGTTGTTATTGAGCGTACAACATCGATATTTATTCCTTCTGGTGTCTGATAGTTTGTAAATGAATTGAATTTTTCGAGATACTCATCGTAAAAACTAATCCCACCACCGTCGGTGCCAAACCAGAGCGTTCCGGTATTATCTTCATAAATACACAGGATATCATTATAATGTAAGGCCCTAGGGTTATTTTTGTTCGCCTTAAAATGCGAAATTTTGTTTTGATCGAAATCCAACAAATACAATCCGCGACCATAGGTAGCCAGCCATAATCTTCCCTTTTTATCCAAATGGATATCAATGATATTAAGATTCAACGGAAGTGGATCTGTAAACGGCAGGTTCGATATGCGATGAAGAACCTTTTCTAGTGTATCCCAATAGTAAAGGCCGTCTCCGAATGTAGCGACCCATTGCCTGCCTTGCCTGTCAATGGCCACATCACTATAATTTTCATTGATAGCCTTATTATTTGAATCCCTAAGTTTGACAAATGAGAAATGCTGTGATTCTTTCTTAATATCTATGAGGAATCCACTCGTCGCTACTACAATATTACCTCTTGCACCCTCTGATATATTATAAATGGGACCATTGACCTCTTGAGCCTGTAATAG
>CAZHJO010000149.1:0-6897 GCA_964532755.1 uncultured Maribacter sp.
TGGTTCGTTTGCCAAAATCATTTGAGAATGTCAATTCCAATATACTGGATAAAGTACGAAAGCTTCGTGAAATTGAGGCTACCTATGGCAAGGATAAAAAAGGTAACATCACAATTATAGGAATAAAAGGAATTGTAACCCTACGCGAATAATTTTTGCCCTGGTGCAACCCTAACAATGATAAATTGTCTTTAAAACAATCAATCATAAAACTTAACAAAAATGAACAATCAAAAAATCAGCACACTTTTACTACTATTATTTTTAGGAACAGCTTCATACGCCCAAGATGACGATGGAAATTACATTACTTTTAATGACCGTAGGAACGTTGTACATGGCGTCTACATTGGTATTTCAACCAACTATGGTGAAATAGAGGGCAAAGACACTTATGTGGGAGGCTTTAAGGTAGCCTATGTGGCAAACCAAGAATTTGAAGTGGGATTTTTAGGTAATTTTCTCTATTCAGAACAAAACATTCTTAATACCGCCAACAATATAAATGAAGATTTGTTCGCTGCTTATGGTGGTCTGCATCTGGAGCCTATTTTATTTGGCAAATCAAGGGTGAGTCTAGGTTTTCCGCTGCTTATAGGTGGTGGTGCAGTGGGCTACATTGACAGAGATGCTGTTCGGAGGAATGAAGATATTACTATTAATGAAAATGACGTGGATGCAGTATTTGTACTTGAGCCTGGCATAAGTGCACTATTCAATATTTCGCGTTATGTACAGTTGGAAGCCGGTGTTAAGTATCGTTTTTCTAGTAAAATTGAATTGGCAGCCAGTCCTATAGACCGAATCAATGGATTTTCTGGAGGAATCGGATTAAAGCTGGGCATTTTCAATATGGGTAGAAATAGATACAAACAGAACCTATAATGAAAGTGAGCATCACATGTCCCATTTGTCATACAGCTATCAAAACACAGCACGTGTTCGCAGCTAACAATCAGGTATATCTCAGAAAAGAGAATAACTATGAATCTCAAACAGATTTAAAAAGTGAGGAGTGGTTTCCCATCAACTTTCAATGGATTTCTGTATTTGAGCTTAATAATAATTTTAATCATCAATCAAATAAATCATCAAAATGAAAACTAAATCAATAGTAATCGGACTATTTTTATGCAGTTTATTAACTTCCTGTGACCATGAGACCATTCGGGCCAAAGGAGAAGTGACCACTACCGAAGTAAGCTTTTCAGATTATTCCGGACTTCGGGTTTCCAACGCATTTAATGCCTTTGTCACCTTTTCGGATTCCGAGGAAAAAATAGTTATCGAGGCGAATGATAATCTTCATGACCGAATAATTGTCAAAAGAGACGGAAACGATGTTGTCATTAAACTCAAAAATTTTACAAACGTTAAAGGGAACGCAACCCTGAACGCCTACATCACGACTAAGAATATATCAAAGTTTGAAATAAGTGGTGCTTCTAATTTGACTTTGGAAAATGAATGGATTTTAGAAAATGCACGAATCGAGATTTCAGGAGCATCAATTTTTACGGGAGAAATTTCCACAGATGACCTACATGTTGATATGAGTGGGGCCTCGAACGCCGATCTCTATGGAACGGCCAGGGTTGTTTATGCCGATCTTTCCGGAAGTAGTTATCTAAGGGATTATGACCTTCAAGCCGAAAAATTGCATATTGACCTATCAGGTGCCAGTTCCGCATTTCTATCAATCAGTGAATCCATTGATATTGAAGCCTCAGGAGCAAGTAGGTTAATGTATAAAGGCGATGCCGTGATAGACCATAAAGATCTTTCCGGCGCATCGGAAATTATCAAGAAAGATTGATTGATGGTAAGTGGTTGGTGGTAAAAGTCGGCAGCTATAAACATGCTGCCGGCTTTTGCTGTTTTCCGTTTATTTTTTGTGCCTACCCCTTAAAACTTTTACAATATCATGAAGTTGATAACCTTTGGCCTGAAGCAATATCAAATAATGGAATAAAAGATCAGCGCTTTCATTAAGGAACAGGTCATCATTTTCATCCTTGGCTTCAATTACCACTTCCACTGCCTCTTCCCCAACTTTCTGGGCAACTTTGTTTATACCACCCTTAAAGAGAGAGGCAACATAGCTCTCGGAATTATCCTGATTCTCCTTACGATTCCTTATTATTTCTTCCAAGGCCGATAAAAATCCAAAATTCTGTTTGTTTTCTTCATTCCAACAAGTATCGCTTCCTTTGTGACAAGTAGGTCCCAATGGTTGTACTTGGATCAATAAGGTATCGTAATCACAATCATTTTTGATACTGACCAGGTTTAAAAAGTTGCCACTTTCTTCCCCTTTAGTCCATAAGCGCTTTTTGGTCCGACTAAAAAAAGTCACTTTTTTTGTATCCACTGTTTTTTTATAGGCTTCCTCATTCATATATCCCAACATCAAAACACTCTTGGTGTTGGCGTCTTGGATTATTGCCGGTACGAGTCCGTCTGTGTTTTTATCAAAATCTATTTTCATGGGTATGGTACTAGTCGTTTAACTTTAATTAAGATAAGGCGAATTTAATGGCCGCCTTGGCATGGATCTCAGTGGTATCAATTACGGGAATTTTGCAATCTTCTTGTTTAATTAGAAGTGGTATTTCGGTACATCCCAATATCACGGCCTCTATACCTTCTTTCTCAGCTTTCTTTATGATCTCTAAATATTGCTTTTTAGAATCATCTGAAATGATGCCCCTCGCCAATTCAGTATAAATGACATTATGAACAACTACTCTATCTTCTGCTGAAGGGACCGCCACTTCAATGCCATATTGATCATTAAGAATTTCCTTGTAAAAATCAAGTTCCATGGTATATTTAGTACCCAAGAGCAATACCTTTTTGGCCCCTTTCCTTTGAATGTCCTCACCACATACTTCAGCGATGTGCAATAATGGGATAGAGGTTTCTTCTTTGATAGCATCGGCACACAGGTGCATGGTATTCGCACAGATCAATAGAACTTCGGCACCGGCCCTTTCCAATTGCACTGCCATCTTGGCAAAATCCTGGTTTAACGAATCCCATTGGCCTTTTTCTTGTTTTGCAGAGATATCGGCAAAATCAACCGATTCAATCAAACACTTGGAAGAATGCTTCCCACCAAGGACCTTTGCTGTTCCTTCATTTAGATATTGGTAATACAATTGGGTAGATTGCCACGTAATTCCTCCTATCAAGCCAATTTTTTTCATAGTCTATTTATTGGATTTATAACCGAACTGGAATGTTATTGCTCTTCAATTCCTGTTTTAGATCTTTTATCGCTATTTCCTTAAAATGAAAAACACTTGCCGCCAAAGCCGCATCAGCGTTTCCGTCAACAAAGGTATCCACAAAATGCTGCACATTCCCGGCTCCTCCTGATGCTATTATCGGAATATTCAATGTTGAGGACAATCTGGAAAGTGCTTCATTTGCAAAACCGTTTTTAGTACCATCATGGTTCATTGAAGTAAACAGGATTTCACCCGCTCCCCGTTCCTCTACTTCCTTGGCCCAATCGAACAAATTTAAGTTCGTTGGGACTTTGCCCCCTACCAAATGCACAATCCATTCCCCATCAATTTCTTTGGCATCAATGGCCACAACAATGCATTGTGAACCAAATTTTGCAACCAAATCATTTATCAATTGTGGGTTTTTCACTGCCGATGAATTAATTGAAACCTTGTCGGCACCATTGTGTAGCAACATATCAACATCTTCGACCGATGAAATTCCTCCCCCAACCGTAAAAGGTATATTTACCTTTTCGGCAACATGGTAAACCAGTTCAGCTAGCGTCTTTCGTTTTTGCTCAGTAGCGGAAATGTCCAAAAACACCAATTCATCGGCTCCTTCCCTACTATATATTTCGGCAAGCTCAACAGGGTCACCTGCATCGCGTAAATCAATGAAATTGATTCCTTTTACGGTGCGTCCATCTTTTATATCCAGACATGGAATTATTCGTTTCGCCAGCATCAACCTTTGTTTTTAATATTTAAATCAGTCCCGTCATAAAATCCCAAATCCTTGTTTTCCAATTGTTTCACCCAAAAAGCAATCTGTCCTGTATGGTACGAAAAATGTTCAACAACATGCAAAACAACTCCAATTCCAGAGAGACTAAAGCCCTGTACTTCCCTTTTTTTAAGCCATTCTTTAGCAGTGGCTTTTTCGATAACCTCCTTGGCCCTGTTCACCGTAACTGTAAGTTTTTCGTGCAACTCGGATTTGTTCATACCAGATCGAGTATCAAACTCTAAATCCCTTGCTCTACTATCCTTTGTTTCACCCAAAGAAGAAATGACATATTGTGTAATGTTGCCACATAGATGCAATATCAGATTTCCGATACTATTTGAGGTTTCATTTGGACGTTTCCAAACATCTTGCTCTTTAAGTTGCATAAAGGCTATACCTATCATACGGGTATTTTGATCCATTCGATATAAGGCATTTTCAACAAATTCATTAATTATGGGGCTCTTGGTGTTCATGTTTATAAGATGTAGTTTTCCAGTTGCTTTAAGCTGATTCTATTTTCATAAATAGCCTTACCAATGATGGCACCTTCGCAACCCAATTCAGCCAATTTGGGCAATTCGTCAAATTGGGAAATTCCGCCACTGGCAATCAATTTTAATCCAGATTTAGATTGATCCAATATTCTTTGATAAAGGTCAAATGAAGGTCCTTGTAACATACCATCTTTGCTAATGTCAGTACAAATAACATAGTCAATTCCCCTTTCTTGATAGCCTTTAATAAAAGGGACCAATTCCTCTTCAGACTCTTCCATCCACCCAGAAACCGCTACTTTTTCCTGCATGGCGTCGGCACCCAATATTATTCTTTCCGGTCCATATTTCTTCAACCAGTCTATAAACACCTCTCTATTCTTTACGGCGATACTTCCACCAGTTACTTGACGGGCCCCACTCTCAAAGGCTATATGCAAATCATCATCACTTTTTAAACCTCCTCCAAAATCTACTTTTAACTTTGTTTTTGACGCTATTTGTTCCAAAACCTTGTGATTCACGATCCGATGTGATTTTGCGCCATCCAAATCGACTAAATGCAAATATTCAATGCCATGGGCTTCGAATTCCTTGGCTACTTCCAACGGATTTTCATTGTAAATCTTTTTAGTGTCATAGTCACCTTTGGAAAGCCGAACACATTTAGCGTCGATGATATCTATTGCTGGGATTATTCGCATCTAATTGTTCTTTTTAAACATCCAAGTTTCTGGGTGGGGAATTTCCCCAAAACCAAATTCCCTATATAGCCCATGTGCATCGTTGGTACGAAGACCAATGCCGTTTACGTTTTTCAAATCGGGGTGCTCTACAATGTTTTCAATAAGCATTCTCCCAATTCCCTGTCCACGGTAGTTCTCATCAACAATAACATCCATCATCCATGCAAAAACAACATAATCCGTGGCAATTCTTGCAAAACCAATTTGCGTTTCATTTTTGGTGAAAACACCAAAGCATAAAGAATTGTTCATAGACTTTTCAACTAATTCCAATGTTCTTCCTTTGGCCCAATAAGAGCTATTCGATAAATAATGGTGTATAAAATCAATATTCATCCTGGATGTATCCGTTGATATGTAAAACTTTTTGTTCATTACTACAATTCCAAAAAATTCTTCAAAATGCGTTCACCGACCAAACTACTCTTTTCAGGATGAAACTGTACCCCATAAAAATTATCCTTGGCCAATGCGGCGCTATACGAAATTCCATAATCGGAAGTTGCAATAGATTCCTTACACAATGGAGCATAAAAACTATGTACTAAGTAAATGTGCTCTTTTTCAGAAATACCTTCAAACAAATCCGTTTTCAAATTTGAAATCTCATTCCAACCAATTTGAGGCACTTTAAACTTGTTTGAAAATTTGACCACATCACAATCGAAAATGCCAAGTCCTTCGGTATTTCCTTCTTCTGATGAATGGCACATAAGTTGCATCCCCAGACAAATCCCCAAAACGGGTTGTCCTAATAAAGGAATCAGGGTGTTTAATCCACTCTGCTTTAACATTTTCATTGCGCTACTTGCCTCACCTACACCCGGAAAAATTACCTTGTCAGCACTTTTGATTTCATCTTCATTTTGGGATAAAACAGCCTCATAACCCAATCTTTGAAAAGCGAATTTTATACTTTGAATGTTACCCGCACCATAATCTATTATTACAATCTTCATAACATTCCTTTCGTGGATGGCAGCACCATTTTTTCTACATCTCTTTTGACTGCCATTTTTATGGCTTTGGCGAAGGCCTTGAATATAGCTTCTATTTTATGATGCTCATTATTTCCCTCTGCTTTTATATTGAGATTTGCCTTTGCTCCATCAGAAAACGATTTAAAAAAGTGAACGAACATTTCGGTTGGCATTTTTCCAATCATTTCACGATTGAATTCCGTATCCCAAACAAGCCAATTTCGACCTCCAAAATCTATGGCCACTTGTGCTAGGCAATCATCCATGGGCAAGCAAAAACCGTATCTTTCTATCCCTAATTTATTGCCTAATGCCTTATGGAATAGTTCTCCCAATGCAATCGCAGTATCTTCTATGGTATGATGTTCATCTACTTCCAAATCGCCTTTTACCTTAATATCCAAGTCCATTTGGCCGTGTTTTGCCAACTGATCTAACATATGGTCAAAAAATGACAATCCAGTATCTATGTTGCCTATTCCGATTCCGTCTAGATTTAATTTGATATAGATATCGGTTTCATTTGTTTTTCGGGTAATCTCAGAAACCCTATCCTTTAATTTCAGAAATTCGTAAATGCTTTCCCAATCATTGTCCTCGAGTACAATAATATCGTTCAATGCTTCTCTTTTAACGGTTATTTCGTCGGTT
>CAZHJO010000150.1:0-6890 GCA_964532755.1 uncultured Maribacter sp.
TTGAAGTTGTAGATGATGTTTCAACTACTTCCGAGCTTTTTAAAAAGCTGGAGACGACTTCCCCTGATGTGGTAATGTTAGAAATGGACATTCCAGAAATCAATGGTATCGCCACATTAAGGAGGATGAAAAAGGAGTATCCTGATGTGAAGGTGTTAATGTACAGTGGACAGTCTGAAGATGTCTATGCACTGAGTACTATAAGGGCCGGTGCGTTTGGTTACCTTTCAAAAGCATCGGATATTGACTATATCATTTCTGCTGTGAAGAAAGTGAGTGAAGGTAACATGTTTATTACAAATGAACTCGCACAACGATTGGCTTTTGATGAAAGTACCCAGAAACCTCGTAGGTTCTTTAGGAAATTATCTACAAGAGAAGTCGAGGTGCTGAAATTATTGGCCAGCGGAAAACGTAACAAAGACGTTGCATTAGGTCTTAATCTTAATGAGAAAACAGTTAGTACCTATAAGGCTCGTTTAATGAAAAAGTTAAACGTGGACAATATGGTCGATTTGTTACAACAGGCCAAAGCTTTGGAATTGTATTAAACCAAAAAGTATAAGTGTTTAAAAAACCCCTGACCAAATGGTCGGGGGTTTTTGTTTTTCACCATCCCTTCCTTATCCTTACCCATATATATGATCTAGGAGAGTACCCTGTTTAATTTTTTATTAAGCAGCTTGTTCAATTGCAGATAATTCATAATCTCCTCAAGAGTTTCGCTATTGTCCACAGTACTTTCTTCCGTACTATTTTGCAAGGCTTCCATTCTTCTTTTTATGAGGTAACAACGCAGGGTCAAAATTGTTTCACTCACCAATTGTGATACTCCGAACTGCTTTTCTTTTGGATAAATATCCTTGCTTTCCCAATTATGCAACATGTACTTTTCTTCTTCCATTAATATGGAAGATATCTCAGCCACCATTTCTTGATCCAAGTCAGCTATAAAAGTATTGATTGTAAAATCTTCCTTATGATTCAATTCTTCAATCAGCTTATAATAAATGTTTTTGAAATGTGGATTCGTAAGTTCAATTTCGTCATCTTGAAGATCTAGATATATTTTTTCATACACTTTGGATTCAAGTGATTCAGGTTCCAAAATCAAATTGCCCTCATCATTCTCTTTTAATACCAAGTCTTCAAACTGCTCCTGCTTATTGCCATAGAGCAATAACAGTTCAATAATCTTGCGTTCCAATTCATATTGCACATCAACTTTTTCAGGCAATGGTTCATTCTTTACAACATCGAAAGCTTTTTGTTGCTGTTTTGCTTTTTTAGCTGCATCAGCTATATCCTTTTTGCCAATTTGTGCCAGGGTATTGAACAGAACAGCTTCAGAAATATTCATGATCTGTGCACATTCCTGAATATAGATTTCCTTCTTTATACGATCGGGAATCTTTGAAATACTATGCACTATATCCCGAACCGTATCCGCTCTTTTTATCGGGTCGTTCGCAGCTTCTTTAACTAACAAGGAGGCTTTGAATTGTATAAAATCCTTTGAGTAATCCCGCAAATACTGTGTAATTTCCTCGAGTTCATTGTTTTTGGCAAAACTATCAGGGTCTTCTCCTTCAGGAAACGTACAGACCTTAACGTTCATCCCCTGCTCTAGAATCAAATCGATACCCCGAAGTGATGCCCTAAGGCCTGCGGCATCACCATCAAATAAGACCGTGATATTTTTGGTCAACCTATTTATTAGTCGAATTTGTTCTGGGGTCAAAGCTGTTCCACTAGAAGAAACTACATTCTGTATTCCCCTTTGGTACAGTTGAATAACATCGGTATAGCCTTCAACCAAATAGCAATTATCTACTTTCGCAATAGCCTGTTTGGCATAATAAATACCATACAAAACCTTACTTTTATGATAAATATCGCTTTCAGGCGAGTTTAAATATTTAGCGGCCCTTTTATCATTGGTCAAAATACGCCCCCCGAAGCCCAAGACGCGCCCACTCATAGAATGTATCGGGAACATAACCCTGCCTTTGAACCGATCAAATTTTCTTGGGTCGTTAGCATTTTTGGCATCCTCCTTAACAATAGTTAGTCCTGTTTTTTCTAGATAATCCAATTTGTAACCCTTGTCCAAGGCAGCGGTAGTAAATCCATCCCATTGGTCTAAACAATAACCCAAGTTAAATTCTTTAATGGTCTCATCCGAAAAACCGCGTTCTTTGAAATAAGTAAGACCTATGGCCTTGCCCAATTCAGATTCCCATAACATTTGGGAAAAATGCTTCTGTGCGAATTCTGAAACCAAGTACATGCTTTCACGCTCATTGGCCTCTTGTTTCTGCTCATCGGTACGTTCAGTCTCCTCAACCTCTATATTGTATTTCCTTGCCAAATATTTAATGGCCTCCGGATAGGTAAAATGCTCATGTTCCATAAGAAAAGCCACCACATTACCTCCTTTACCACTACTAAAGTCCTTCCAAATCTGTTTTACGGGAGAAACCATAAAACTAGGGGTTCGCTCATCAGTAAAAGGGCTTAGACCCTTAAAATTCGAACCTGATTTTTTCAATTGGACAAAATCACCAATGACCTCCTCTAAACGTGCGGTTTCATATACTTGATCTATGGTCGTTTTTGAAATCAAACTAATACTATTAGGATTGCTAAAAATAGTAAAAATAGAGGCGCTTAAGAAATGAAAGGCTTCAGTAATAACTATTTCATATTCAATTCTAAAATAAGTAGATTTATATACCAATACGCTTTAAAAATGATTCTATTTTTCGGAACTCGACCAGGTAAGGAAGAAATTAAAAAATTGCTAGGCGCATCTTGTACTTTTTGTAAGCAACGAAACACATTGACGGCATCACTGCAATCAAATTATTTTCATTTGTTCTGGATCAAGCTTATTAAAATATCAACGCATGAGGTGATTGAATGCTCACATTGTAAAAGGGTCTTTTATAAAGAGGAAATCTCTAAAGAAATGGAGGATGCCCTAAAGCGATAAGATTTCGATGGTAAGAAAAAGGACCCACTTTTTCTTTGGAATGACAAAGGCAGTGAATCCTTGGGTTTAAACCAAGGATTCACCAAGATTATAGATCAAACCGAAGGCCCAATGAGATATTGTTTTGTTCTATTATAGCGTCCTTAAAAATCGGATTGAGGTCATATTTAGCATATAAAAGCACTCCATCAAAACCTATATAAGCACTAAGACCGTAAACCAAATCATTGGTATTATACCCTCTTTTAAGCTTGTCCTCTACTTTTTCACCATTGCGATTGTATTTCAATTTTTGCCGGGTACCTATATTGAAACCACCATACGCCCCTATCCCAAATCGAAATTGATTCGTCAATGAGTAGCGCATGGTCTTGTCGGTTTTATGCAATTTAGACGGGCCAAACTCCAAATGAACGGGAAATACCAAATTGTCCATTCTCAATTTGGATTTCTTTAAGTCATATTCAAATTCCTGTAGTTCCACTTGTCCGTTTTCGGCTAGGAAATATTGATTGTCCTTGGGCTTTAAACCATTGAACTGAAAAGAAAAGCCATAGTTCAGGCGTAAAAAGTTCGTGTTCTCAAAAACCCTGGTCCTCCATGACCAACCCATTTCAAAAAAACGGCTACCCCCAATTTTGTAGGGAGAATCATTTATTGATTGACCGTCGATAATCGCATTATTCAAGCCTATCGCCAAAACAAAATCAGAATATGTTCTTCGGTCATATTTCAATTCTTTTTTTAATCTTCTTCGTTTTTCCCAAAGCATTGATGAACCGTCTGCCCTTTTAAGATCTATATTGATTTCCAAAGCGGAAACCCCTGTACTATCTATAGCCTCGACATTCATAACTTCTCCATTGTTACGCTCTAGTAGAAGAATTTCATTTTCGATTATAGCAACTCTGTTCTCGATATTCAAAGCCCTTTTTTTGGCTGCGGACTCCTTAAGTATCTTTGCCTCCTCATAGCTAATCTGGTCTTTCTCGTACCGTTTGTTTATTTCCTCGACCTCAATTTTGAGGGCTTCTTTCTCTTGTCCACTAATTCGTTCTTTTTGCTTTTTCAGCTGTTCAACTTTTTGTTGATAATCTTGGTTTTCCTGAGCGGATACACTTTGAACCGCAAATGAAACGATAAACACTACTAGATAAATGGCAATAATTCTCATAACGATTTGTTTTAAGATCTCCCCTACTCCCCCCACTTTGAATGAAGGGAGAAAAAGAAGATTTATGATTGATTGATGAATATTAATTGTTACGATCTGCTACCGCAGTTCTTACTTTTAAGAAACCTGTTTTTAAGGATTCGAAAATCTGTTCCCTAAACGATTTATCGAGCTCACCTTCAACCTCATTCAACAATGCCATTGCATCAACTTGGCCTTCTCGATTGAAGATTTTATCTGTTACTAATTCATTTTGTGCCTTCCTTAAGAGCGAATCAACTTCTGCATTTGAAATTGAAAGATTGCCATTTTCAATCAAATCAACTTGCGCCACTATTTCTGCAATCTTGGCATTGATCAATTTTTCTGTCTGACTGCGCACCACCTTATCTTCCACTACCTGCCCTTTACTTTGGTCCAAAGCGGTAAATTGTGAATTGCTATTTATGGTAGTCTCTACCTTTACCATAGCCCTCTCTGATTCTACTGGAAAAGGCTTGTTAAAAAAGGTAACCTTATCCTCTGTTACATTTTGCTCCACCACCTTGTTCTCCCTTTTAGGTATGCCAGTGGTATCATTTGGGGTTTCAACTATTTGAATCCCCGATTCAATAACTTCATCAGATCTATTGAGATAAAGGGTTGAGATTATTAGAATTCCAATGAAAACAGCGGCCACGCCATACCAAAAACGTCTATTTGATTTTGGGGATTCAGGGTTTTGCAACTGGCCGGAAATGCTTTTCCAAGCATTTTCCGAAGGATTTATTTCCCTATTGCTCAACTGGTCCTTTATGTGTTTTTCAAACTTATCGGGTTCCATAGCCTATGATATTTTGTTTTTTTAATTTTTTTTGTAGTGTCTTTCGGGCTTTGAAAAGCTGTGATTTAGACGTGTTCTCTGAAATCTGCAATAAAGCTGCTATTTCATCGTGTTTGTAACCTTCAACTACGTATAAAACGAATACCATTTTATATCCTTCAGGCAGGGCATCGATCAGTAATTGTATATGCTCAACATCAAGTTCAGAGGAAAGGGTATTGGTCCTATCCGCGTTTCGTTCATAGAGCTCTTCATCATAGACCACAAACTGTTGTTTCCTGATAAAAGAGATACTTTCACGAACCATTATCTTTCGAATCCATCCCTCAAAACTTCCTTTGAACTTAAAGGTATCCAAGTGTGTGAACACCTTAAGAAAAGCCCCTATCATTACATCTTCAGCAAACTGTAGATCCTTTACATATCGTCTGCAAACCCCTAACATTTTAGGCGCGTACTTTTCATAAATGCGCTTCTGTGCTTCGCAATTTCCGGCAGCCGCTTTTTTTATGAGTTGCTTCTCGTTTTTATAAATTGAAATGATTTTCAAAGTGTTTTAATTGGCTTCTATAAAGATAGACGCATAATATGTGAAGATAGTTGCCTAGGACAATAAAAATAGTTAACAAAGAAATATATTGAACTGCAATACAGCAGGGTGAACCTTATTTTTTTCTATCAACCACATAATTCACCATAAGTTCCAAGGAATCTCGATACTGGGATTGAGGATAGGTAGCCAATACATCCAAAGCTTGTCTTTTAAATTCATGCATTTTAGATTCGGCATAGGTAAGACCTCCATGATTAATTACGAATTCAATCACCTCTTTGACTCTTTTCCTATCCCGATTATGATTTTTAACCGAGTTGATCAACCACTTCTTCTCTGACTTAGAGCATGTATTGAGGACATGAATTAGAGGCAAAGTCATTTTCTGTTCTTTGATGTCTATTCCCGTAGGCTTACCTATTTTTTGTTCTCCGTAGTCAAAGAGGTCATCTTTTATCTGAAAAGCCATGCCACAATACTCCCCGAATTTCCGAAAGATTTCTACCTCTTCAGATTCAGGTTTGACCGAACATGCCCCCATACTGCAACAGGCGGCTATCAGGGTAGCGGTTTTTTGACGAATGATATCATAATATATTTCTTCATCAATATCCAATCTACGTGCTTTCTCAATTTGTAAAAGTTCTCCCTCACTCATTTCACGCACGGCCACCGAAATAATCCTAAGTAAATCAAAATCACCATTGTCCAGGGATAATAAAAGTCCTTTTGAAAATAGGTAGTCGCCTACTAATACGGCAATTTTATTTTTCCAAAGTGCATTGATCGAGAAAAACCCGCGACGCTTATTACTTTCGTCAACCACATCGTCATGTACCAAACTGGCTGTATGAATCAATTCTATGATTGAGGCACCACGATATGTACGTTCATTGACCACACCGTTATTCAACAATTTAGCAGTCAAAAACACGAACATAGGTCGCATTTGCTTTCCCTTACGGTTAACGATATAGTAGGTAATACGGTTGAGTAGGGCAACCTTGGAAGACATGGATTCACGGAACTTGGTTTCAAAAAGTTCCATTTCCTTGTTTACGGGATCCTTTATTTTAGATACTACCTTCAAGTATATTATTTATCGTCTTATATGGTTTGCCCGATAAATTTAGGGAAAATAATATGGTATTATCTTAATTCTAAAGTGTGAATTGACAAAGGTTATGACTTATTCGCCAATTGACCGCAAGCAGCATCTATGTCCTTTCCCCTTGAACGCCGTACAGTAACAGTAATCCCACTACGTTCAAGCGTATCAACATACATACTTATCGCTTCATCGTTGGCTTGTTGAAACTCGCTATCATCTATTGGGTTATACTCA
>CAZHJO010000151.1:0-6866 GCA_964532755.1 uncultured Maribacter sp.
TAAATCCGCCCACGGTCTTTGCCGACAGGGTTGTAGGTAAACCTTATTTGGAAATCCGCCTTAATAGACAGGCCATGTCGCGATATGGTTTGACCATCAAGGACATGCAGATGCAGCTTTCAGTTGCTGTCGGTGGAAAACAGTTAACGACAACAGTGGAGGGAAGAGAACGTTTTCCAGTGCGAGTTCGATATGCAAGGGAATATAGGGACAATCCAGACGACTTAAAGAAAATTTTGATACCCACACCGGCAGGTGTTCAAGTAGAACTTGGAGAATTGGCGGACATAGAATATGTGAGAGGACCACAGGTCATCAAAAGTGAAGACACATTTTTAACTGGTTATGTCATATTCGATATGAAGGATGGCTATGCCGAGACCAACGTAGTTGAGGATGCCCAAGCCCTTATCGAAGACAAAATGGAAAGTGGTGAGTTTCAATTACCAGCTGGGGTAACATATCGTTTTACCGGTAATTATGAAAACCAGATCAGGGCATCAAAACGGCTTATGATCGTTGTGCCAATTTCGTTGATTGTCATCTTATTGATTTTGTATTTCCAGTTCAAATCGATAACACCATCGCTTATGGTATTCTCGGGAATATTTGTGGCTTTTGCCGGGGGTTTTGTAATGATCTGGTTATATGGCCAAGGCTGGTTCATGAACTTTGATGTTGCTGGTGTTCATATGCGTGATCTATTTCAACTGCACACCATTAATCTAAGTGTAGCCGTATGGGTTGGTTTTATCGCACTTTTTGGTATTGCAACTGATGATGGTGTTATTATGGGCACCTATCTAATGCAGACGTTTGAAAAAGAAAAGCCCAAGACCATCGATGAAATACGAACTTCCGTTCTCCATGCTGGTACTAAACGTGTAAGGCCAGCCATGATGACGGCCGCGGTGGCGGTAATTGCATTACTTCCTGTACTAACTGCAACAGGTAAGGGTGCTGACGTATTAGTACCTATGGCCATTCCAACTTTCGGTGGAATGTTGTTGCAAGTAATGACGATGTTTGTCGTGCCCGTATTGTATAGCATGTGGAAAGAGAAAAATTTAAAAAAACAATTAAAAAAGAGCGATGCTTAGAGTAATAAAGAAATTGACAAAAAAAGACATGATTGTTTTCATGGTCTTTCTATTAACGATGAGTGGTTCCTGCCTTTTTGGTCAGGAAGATCTTGAAGGTTATCTAAAAGTTGCAGCCGAGAACAATCCTGGACTAAAGGGAAAGTTCAAAGATTATATGGCCGCAATGGAAAAAGTGCCCCAAGTGGGGGCGTTACCAGATCCAAATATTGCTTTTGGATACTTTATACAGCCTGTTGAAACTAGGGTGGGACCACAAGAATGGCGTTTTAACCTAGCGCAAAGCTTTCCATGGTTTGGCCTTCTAGATGCCAAGGAGGACGTGACCACGGAAATGGCCAACGCCAAATATGAAGATTTTGAAAATACAAAATCCAACTTGTTCTTTGAGGTGAAAACGGCATATTATAATTACTATTTTATTGTAAAGGCCATTGGCATCACACAGGAGAACATAGAGATTCTCAATATCTTCAAAAGATTGTCCTTGGTGAAAATAGAGGCGGGAAACGCCTCTGTAGTAGATGAACTCAGGGTAGAATTGGAACTGAACGATCTTGAAAACCAATTGGCCTTGTTTAGGGATACTAAGTACGCTTTACAAGTGAAATTCAACAACTTGTTGAATACCGATGATCAAGCACCCATATCCGTACCAAATACCTTATGGCAGGAAGAGTTACCCGAAGGTCAATTGGATATACTGGAAGAGATTTATGCATCCAACCACCAATTAAAGGCAATTGAACATAGGTTGAATGCTTTTGTAAACCAGGAGATAGTAGCTAAAAAGGAAGGACTACCCAAATTTAATGTTGGATTGAGTTATACCATTGTTGGTAAAAATCCCATGTCAACGGCTGTTGATAATGGGGATGATGCCTTTTTGTTTCCTTCAGTCGGTATTTCGATACCCCTATACCGTAAAAAATATAAAGCTATGGTCAAAGAGTCGCAATATCTACAGGAAGGTGAGATATTGAGAAGAGAGGATAAGAAAAACAGTCTTAATGCCATATATGAAAATACATCAAAAGATTTTAATGACGGTGACAGAAGGATTGCTCTAAACAAAAGACAATCGGAAATTGCCAAAAAGGTTTTGGACATACTCATTACCTCCTATTCTACAGATTCCAAGGACTTTGAGGAGGTCTTGCGAATCGAGAGGCAATTATTGAAATATGAACTGGCCTATCAAAAAGCATTGACCGATAAAAATGCCGCAGTGGCATTCACAAACTATCTATTAGGAAACTAAACACTAAAAAAATTAAACATGGAATATTTTCAGAAATACAAAAAATATTTAATCGCTGTCGGCATCCTTATTGCCGGTATAGTTATAGGAAATATATTTTCAGGAGGAAGCTCGGAGGCTTCCCATGAAGAAGGTGAACATGAATATGTTCAGGATCCGGAGACCCAGTTATGGACTTGCTCCATGCACCCGCAGATTAAACTGGAAGAACCGGGTAATTGCCCCATTTGTGGCATGGAATTGATTCCTTTGGAAGAATCTAATGACACTTCGGAGAGCATTGCCTCCAACGAAATAGTTCTGACAGAGGAAGCCATTCAAATGGCCAACATTCAAACCACGGTTGTTGTAGAGTCAGAAGCGGTCAAAGAGATTCGCCTATTGGGCAGGGTGAAACCGGATGAGAGACGACTATTTTCCCAGGTATCCCATATTCCAGGTAGGATTGAGCGCTTGTATGTAAACTTTACAGGGGAGAAGGTATATCGAGGGCAAAAGATAGTTCGTATATATTCCCCGGAATTGATTTCTGCCCAAAAAGAACTTTTTGAGACTATTAAATCTAAGGATGTATATCCGCAGTTGTATACTGCTTCTAGAAATAAATTGAAGCTCTGGAAACTGTCGGATGCACAAATTGATGCAATTGAAAAATCTGGAAATGTTCAGGAACAGATAGATATATTATCCGACCATTCAGGTTATGTAATGAAAAGGAACGTTGAGTTGGGGGATTACATCACTGAAGGACAAACGCTATTTGATATTGCCAACTTGAACACAGTTTGGGTGATGTTTGAGGCCTATGAATCAGATATCCCATGGATAGAAATCAATGATAAGGTAACATTTACGATCCAAGCATTACCTGGAAAGACCTTTACAGGAAAAGTCACTTATGTCGACCCATTTGTTACTTCCAGTACACGGGTTGCCAAGGTCAGGGTAGAAGTCAATAACCCTAATAATAAAATGTTGCCTGAAATGTACGCCAATGGTATTATTCAAGCGGATATGTCTGGAATTGAAGATGCAATTGTCATACCAAAATCAGCGGTTCTCTGGACAGGTAAACGAGCCGTAGTGTATGTTAAGGTGCCCCATGAAAGGACCATCTCTTTTGTCTACAGGGAAATTGAACTGGGTGCCGATATGGGTGAGTTTTACATTGTTGAAGAAGGTTTACAGGCTGGTGAGGTCGTAGCAACCAACGGTGTCTTTAGGATTGATGCCTCCGCACAATTAATAGGCCAGAAAAGTATGATGAACCCCGAAGGTGGAGTCGTTATGACCGGTCATAACCATGGTGGTACGGATATGGGAGGTGAAACAAAAAGCAATATGGAGGATGACAACACTATAGACCACTCTAAAATGGATATGGACGATACAAAAAAGGAAAGTGGGACGGACCACAGCAATATGGAAAACGACTCAGACCATACTGATATGAACCAGAGGATCACAACAACAGATGCATTTAAAAACCAATTAGAGCAGGTATTTAATACCTACATAACATTAAAAGATGCATTTGTGGTAGATGACAGCAGCTTGGCAAGTACTTCTGCAAAAGAATTATTGAGTGCTATGAAAAAAGTGGATATGAAACAACTGTCAGATCATGAGGCACATAACCACTGGATGGCCATTTCAAAAGAAATTTTGGGATCCGCAAGTTCTATTTCAGAAATTTCAGAAATCGAAAAACAGCGAGGTCATTTTAAGCACTTGTCCGCCCATTTATCAAAGGGTGTAAAATTATTTGGGGTAAATCAATTGGTTTACGAGCAATTTTGCCCTATGGCAGATAAGAACAAGGGTGCTTTTTGGCTAAGCCTTAAAGAAGAAATAAAAAATCCATATATGGGCAGTAAGATGCTCACATGCGGTACTACCGAAACAACTATCGTTGAATAGATATTGCATCTGGGGAGGATTAGAATAATAGGTAAAAAACATGGAATATGAGAGAGATCAAGGCATTTATTAGAAAAAAGAAGCTTACGAGTGTAGCGAAAGCCCTCAATGAAAAACATTTCTGTTGCTTTACCATCTTTGAGGGAGAAGGTGCGGGAGACTATACCGATCCGAGCAAGGACTTTCCGAGTTTAAAGTTTCCCTTTTTACATGCTAAAGTCGCAAAAGTTGAAATTGTCTGTTCAGAAGAAGAAGTTGATAGTATAACGGACACTATTAGAAAATCAGCCTATACCGGAGAAAGTGGCGATGGACTAATTTATGTGACTCATGTGGATTATAGTATAAAAATCAAGACTGGTAAACGCTCTGGTACGCAAAACTAATAACCCAATAAAAAAAGTAGTATGACAAAACAAGTAATCATCGGATGTATTGCCGTTTTAAGTTTAATGGGCTGTAAAACGGAAACCAAGAAAATGGAAGTTACAGATACCATCATTGAAACTAAAGCAGAAGCTAAAACGGAAACGGCTTCAGACTATCACGTGGGCTCCCAAGTACCCAAGGATCTAGTCTGTATGGTGAACAATGCGTATATGGGCAAGCCTCAAATACCAGTTCCCGTTAATGGCAAGACCTATTATGGTTGCTGCGAAATGTGTGTTGGTATGTTGAACAATAATGAAACTGCCAGGGTAGGTACAGACCCGGTTTCGAATAAGCCAGTTGATAAGACCGAAGCTTTTATTGTACTTATGGATAAAGACGGTAAGGTTGGCTATTTTGAGTCCAAGGAAAGTTATATGAAGTTCAAGAAGCAGTTTTAAAAACTAAAGGAAAGGCTAAGTTGTTGAACTAATTCGAACTAAGTTTTCCTGCTTGAATTCATGTTGATATTACTAGTAACAAACATATGGCAGCTAAATAATTTAGTATAAAAAGACAGATTAACCCAAAGATTCAATACTTAAAACCAAGGCGATGTTAGCATATTTGTTTGCTTTAGGGGTGGGTATATTGATACTCGGTATTTCGTTATTCGTTGGGAAAAGGATGGGTTTTTTGAAAAACACCAAAGATTCATCCTAAGAGCCAAAGACTAATTGATTTACAAAAGATGAAATGATCAAGCAAGAAGAGAGTATCTCGAACAATTGATTAAACTTAAAAACAGAATAGATGAAATATTATTTCAATAAAATCGTGAAGGGTTCATTTGAATCCGTTCTATACAATGTCGTTCAAGAACTAAAAAATGAGGGTTTTGGTATACTTACGGAAATTGATATCAAGGAAACCATGAAAAAAAAACTGGATGTAGACTTTAAAAAGTATAGGATTTTGGGGGCTTGTAATCCGCCTTACGCATATAAGGCCTTACAGACGGAGGACAGAATAGGCACTATGCTTCCATGCAATGTAATCGTACAGGAAATTGAGCTGGGTACGATTGAAGTAGCTGCTATTAATCCTTTAGCCTCAATGCAAGCCGTTGAAAACGAGCAATTAAAGGAAATAGCGAATGAAATAACAGCTAAACTTGAGAACGTAATTGAAAAACTTTAAGCGAACGAAATTCTATATATAAACAGAAACATAAAATAAACATAACTCCAAAAATTAAAGTATATGAGAAAATTAAGAATATCAAGAGGAATTTTAGTAATCACATTGGTAAGCCTAACGGCTTTATCGTGCAAGGAAACTAAAAAAGACCATAACAATGAAGATGGGAAACATTCTGAGCAGATGAAGGCAAATGATCATATGAATGATAATATGGACGACCATTCAAAAATGGACCACAATAACATGGACTCATCAGATGATATGATGAATATGCATGAAAACACAAACATATCTTCTCAAATTATCGAAGATTATCTTGAGCTTAAAAATGCACTTGTCTCCGATGATAAAGATAAAGCTGCAAAGGTAGGTGAAAAGCTAGAAGGTAGCCTTAATAATTTTGACGCGAGTAAATTTTCAGGTGAACAACAAAAAGAGTTGAAAGATATCATTGAAGATGCCAGAGAGCATGCGGAACATATTGCCAAGAGCGCGATGGACCACCAACGGGAACACTTTGATATATTAAGCAAAGATGTAATAGACCTTATTGCGATTACTGGAACAAAAAAAACCTTGTATCAGGATTTTTGTCCTATGTATAACGACAAAAAGGGTGCACAATGGCTAAGCGAAAGCAAGGAGATCAAAAATCCATATTACGGTAGCAAGATGCTTACTTGTGGTTCGATACAGAAGCAGATCAATTAAATGAAGATTGTCAAAATTATATCAATCGTATTTGTTGTTGTCATTGTGGGAATTCAGTTTGTACCAACTTCAAGAAATGAAAGTGATGTGATTCCTGAGACTGATATTATGACATTATATGTTGTGCCGGAAAGAGTAGGGTCAATTTTCAAGACATCCTGTTTTGACTGTCACAGTAACAATACCAATTATCCGTGGTATAATAAAGTTCAGCCTGCAAGTTGGTTTTTGGAAAAACATATTAAGGAAGGAAAAGACGAACTAAACTTTAATGAATTTGGAACATATTCGCTGCGAAGACA
>CAZHJO010000152.1:0-6850 GCA_964532755.1 uncultured Maribacter sp.
CAAGACCTTTTAATTGTTTATCATGAATTTGTTTTGCAGTCTCCGCAGTATCTAAGTCCTCAACCATTTTAATATGGGGTTTTGTCTTCAAGAACTCCCTACATTGCAATAATGCCATGGGATGTGATCGTACCTCTGAGATCTCATCAATAGTCTGCCCTTTGAGGCCCATTAGATTATGATGTATGTTTAAATAATGCTCTCCGATAATGTGCAAATTCTTATCATAAACAAGTGCGTAATTGGGGATAATAGAACCTGCAATAGAATTTTCAATAGCCATGACCCCCTTATCGGCAGTTGAATCGAGTAAACTGTCAACCAACCCATGAAAAGACATACACTCCACCAAATCAATATCGTTATCAAAATATTCCCGAGTTACCTGGTGGTGGTTAGATCCTTTAATACCCTGTATTGCTATTTTCAAATTCATTGTTATTCTGTTATCCGCAACAAATCAACATTTTATTAAAAAAAAAGTCCCGTTTTTCACGGGACTCAATGTTATATTTTGCTTACAATACACTACAACAGTCCCGCTTCTCTCTTAAAAAAGAAGAAAAAATAAAACCCGTTATAGAAATACTGCTTCATCATTTTAATACAAAATCAAGACTAAGGTAGTTATTAAATTTAAAAATCAAATTTTACATGTGTATTTTTTTGTTTTTTTCATGCAAAGTACATTTCATTAAAGAATTCTCTTAAATAAGCATTGTTTATTACGAATTGTCAATAATGAAGTCGATGGATTTATCCAATGTATCCTGAATCCGAGGATTCGTACAATTGATCAAAATTGAGAAAACCATTTGTTCTTTTGGATATATAAAGAGGTTGGAATAGCCTCCAACGCCATTCCCAACATGGCCATAGAATTCCCTTCCATTTTTATCCTCACTTACCTGCCAGCCCAAGCCATAATATGTCTGATTTCCATTTATATTCCCAGAAATTAAAAACTCTGAAATAATCGCCTTATCAAAAACCCCATTGCTCAAATATGCCTGTCCAAATTTGGCGATATCTTCTGAAGTGGATAAATAACCCCCTCCTGCTAACTTATACCTATTATTAACGGGAATGGCCTTTTGAAAGCCCAACCTTTTTCTCGAATAAAAAGTTGCAAGCTCCTTGTCCATTTTTTGCACTAGCTCACTTGATTTTTCAGTTGATTCGGGAAAAGTATTTCGTAAATCTAATGGTTTCAATACTTTTTCCTGTACATATTCCGCAAATGGGACACCACTTGCTTCTTGCATCGCCAAAGAAATCAATACCCAATCGTAGCTGTTATAATGATAATCAGTTCCTGGTTTAAATAGTAGCTTGTCATCTTTAAAGATGAGTAAACTATCTTTTATGGAATAGTCCTCATTCAATCCGTATTCCTTACCTCGATATCCCCTAATACCAGCTGTATGACCAGCTAATTGACGAATAGTGAAATCGTGTTCTTTCTTGGGGAAATAAGGAACATAATCATAGAATGAGGCATCAAGGTGAATAGTTCCGTCAGCTACCATATGTGCAAGTGCGGTAGCGGCAATATTCTTGGAAACACTCGCTATTCTGAAAATAGTTCGTTTGGGATTCACCTGAATTTTTTTCTCCATATCAGCATAACCATACCCTTTCTGAAAAAGCAATTCGCCTTTATTTAAGACGGTAATGCTTAAACCGGGGACCTTTCTTTCTTCGAATAGGGAGTTGAGCAGTTCATCCGCATTGTGAATCCCAGGCAGGAGGTTTTTGTGCACTGCATCCTCTTGGGAGCTAAACAAACTTTTTAGATATTTTAGAACAGGTTTCAATTTTTGAAAATTAGTCTTCCTGTGTACAATTCTTCAACATCAATCGTTGTTGGCTGATTATAACTAACAACATCCCCCGTACCTCTTATGACACCCGAAATGGACAATTGTGGATTGATTTGAACATCATTAGTACCCCGATGATTTAATCTCACATTGTTCGCTAATAGACTTTCCGCTTCAATTCTAGAATCACCAGCCGCCACGGTAACGTTTAAATTCCCAGTATTTCCTTTTAATTTAAAATAAGCAATGCCATTTACTATGACCTCTACTATTTCAGCATCCAATTCCAATTCAAATTCGCCATCGGTAGTCTCGGCTTCTGGATCTATAAAACTTTCGGAATACAATCGCAGTGATGGATAGCCCAATACACCTTCACTTCTTATGGGTAATCCCGTACTACTTCGAATCTCGGTTATATTGGGAGATGTAACATATATTTTAGTCAACCCATAATCCCTAAAGAAATTACAACCATTCCCATTGCGGACAATTAAACGGTTATCTTCCACTTTTGCGGAAATTTCATTAAGTAAAAATTCCCCGGTTTCGATCTCAACCTTTTGTGTATCACCTTGTTTTACTATCAAGGTGATTTTTTCGAATACCGTGATTTTAGAGAAATCAACTAAATCAACTTCCATACGAACAATTTCACCGGTATCTTGAAAACAATCCGGTGCATTCTCGTTATTGCATGAATACAGCGCAATAATCAATATTATACCTATTATTTTTCTCATAATCTTACACCTATTCCAAATTCGACAGCCTCAGCCTTTGCACCATGGGATTTTAAGGTAATGGCACCAAAGACCTTATTTCCAAAATATCTTTTTACACCCACCCTATTGTACAGCTGCCCTTCAAAATCAAATGGGTAATAAACATAATACCCCAATTGGGTAATCACTGACATTTTATTTATAAACAGTTCGTGTCCTACAAACAATCCAATCCGTTTATAGTCGTCATCGACCGAAACCCCATTTTCTGGAAATGAAATGGACTGAAATCGTATCAATTCCTTTAAAAAGTTAGAAAAATATATGTCGGCCCCAAATTGAATCGCACTTTTCCTTCCCAATCTTTTATCTGCATACACCGAAGCAATGTAAAAAGGGTATTGGCCCGAATCAATTACATCGCTTTCATTTAAGCCGAATCTAAGTGCCAAATTGTATCTTATAGGTTCTATGATTTTCTCTCTAGGTCCACTTTTAATATAATCATGGGTTTTACCTCCATCCAAATCGTAAATCATTCCTGCATTCAAGGCAAAAGTGTTGGTAGATGTATTTGGCGCCTTAAAATTGGCATTTGAATAATGGATCAATGATATCCCAGCCTTGAAGCCCAACCCCTTGAAAACATTTGCCTTATGATAATTCAACATGAGATAGGTAGAACTCATAAAATGGGAACCATAGGCATTGTTCCTGAAATTTTCATTTTTGTCATACGGATTTGTGTTGTACGCAATACCCTGGCCTATTCTAAATTGTATGGCTCTTTTGAGAAGATAGAAATTGTAATGTGCATATAGTCCAAAATTATGTCCTAAGGTAGTATTGTTCATATTCTGATAAACGAACGAACCCCCTAGATCCGGATAATTAAATTCCTCTTGCCATTCCTCATCGCCATAGGTTTTACGATTATAAGCCAAAATCAACCCGGCAGGGTGATTGGAAATAAGATGTGAAATATCTGTATTATGGAGCAAGACCGAACCATAATACTGGCTAATATCCAAAGTGTATTTTTTTGAAACCCCTTCCTTGTCTTGTGAGAAACAAACCGAAAATGATAAAAAGAATATGGACAGTAATCTTAGGTTCATGAGGTGCAGTGGTACGATGAAGATGCTTAGTGTACGGCACGAAGTTAACACATTTTGTTTTACACCTCGTTTGAACAAGAGCCTACTAAGTTGTTTTCAAAAGCAGTATCTATTTTAAAACACCCCTTTTGCTATTGCATGGATATTGTCTGATTTACCCATGGAGTAATAATGTAAAACTGGCACTCCTGCCGCTTTCAACTCTTTGGATTGTTCAATTGCCCATTCAATCCCCACTTGACGAACCGCTTTATTATCGTTGCATTCGTCAACAGCGTCAATTAAATCTTGGGGCAGATCTATACGAAATACTTGGGGCAATAATTGTAAATGTCTTTTCACGGCAATGGGCTTAATGCCAGGTATTATCGGCACGGTAATTCCAATTTCCCGTGCTGCTTCGACAAATTCAAAGAACTTTTTATTATCGAAAAACATTTGGGTTACCACATAATCTGCACCTGCCTCAATCTTTTGTTTTAGTCGCCTTAAATCGGATTGTAATGATGGTGCTTCCAAATGCTTTTCCGGATAACCAGCAACACCTATGCAGAAATCAGCACAATCGTTGGTTTCTATAACTTCATGGAGGTATTTGCCATGATTCAGGTCAATAATCTGCTTAACCAAGTTAACCGCATACGGATGGCCGCCTTTAGTAGGTTCAAAATACTTTTGCTCACGTCTTGCATCACCCCTAAGCGCCATGACATTCTGTATTCCCAAATAATGACAATCTACAAGAACATATTCTGTTTCTTCCTTGGTAAAACCTCCACAAAGCACATGTGGAACGGTATCAACTTCATATTTATGCTTAATAGAAGCACAAATACCAACTGTGCCGGGTCTCATGCGTGTTAATTTTTTATCCAAAAGACCATCGCGATCTATATATACATATTCCTCACGAGAGGTGGTTACATCTATAAATGGAGGATTAAATTCCATTAAGGGATCAATGTTATTATACAATTCCTGAATGCTCCTACCTTTCACTGGTGGAATCAACTCAAAGGAAAACAAGGTATTTCCTTTGGCATTTTTAATATGATCCGTAACCTTCATTATATGTTAATCTAATTAATCTTCCGCAATATTGGGCGCTAACCATTTCATGGCTTCCTCAATTGGAATTCCCTTTCGTTTGGCAAAATCCCGAACTTGGTCTTCCTTTATTTTCCCTAACCCAAAATAACGGGCTTCTGCGTTCGCAAAATAATAACCGCTGACACTCGCGGCAGGCCACATGGCCAAGCTCTCCGTAAGTTCTACACCAATTTTTTCCTTCACGCCTAAAATCTCCCAAATGGTCAATTTCTCCAAGTGGTCCGGACAAGCAGGATAACCCGGCGCTGGCCGAATTCCTTTGTATGATTCCTTAATCAAATCTTCATTATCCAATTGCTCATTCTCGGCATAGCCCCAATGTTTCGTACGTACCTCTTTATGCAAATACTCAGCAAAAGCCTCTGCCAAACGATCTGCAATCGCTTTGATCATTATGGCATTAAAATCATCGTGATTCTTTTCATATGTTGCGGCTAATGCTGCAGTGCCAAATCCTGTGCTTACACAAAAAAGGCCAATATAATCCTGGATTCCCGTATCTTTTGGAGCAATAAAATCAGATAGCGCAAAATCAGGTGCGCCTTCCCGCTTTTTCAATTGCTGTCTTAATGTACGGAAAATCTGTTTTCCTTTATTTAAATCAACTTCGATATCATCCTCATTTATGGTATTGGCAGGAAATAGTCCAAAAATCCCTTTTGCCTTCAATTGCTTCTTCTCCACTACTTTTTTCAACATCGCCTGGGCATCTGAAAATAATTCAGTGGCTTGAGCGCCTACAACCTCATCCTTAAGAATATCTGGATATCTACCATGCAATTCCCAGCTCCTAAAAAAGGGAGTCCAATCAATATATGGCACCAATATTTCGAGATCCAAATTATCAATAAGCTGAATTCCCAATTCTTTCGGTTTTATAATATCCTTTGCTTTCCATGCAATTTGAAATTTATTATTTCGGGCTACTTCGATAGGCTTGTACTCCTTGTGCCTGGAACGTTTTAAAAATTTATCACGAAACTCTTCATAGTCAAGCTTAATGGACTTCTTATATCTCTCGGCACTTTCTTTCTGAAGCAAATCGCCCACCACTGTTACCGCCCTAGAAGCATCGTTTACATGAACTACCGTATTTTGATATTGCGGGTCTATTTTGACCGCAGTATGGGCTTTACTGGTGGTCGCACCACCAATAAGCAATGGCACTTTGAAATTTTGTCGTTCCATTTCCTTGGCAAGGAACACCATTTCGTCCAATGAGGGTGTTATGAGCCCGCTTAAACCAATGATATCTACATTTTCCTTCTTAGCACTAGCAATAATCTTCTCAGGAGGTACCATTACGCCCAAATCGACGATTTCATAATTATTGCATGCCAAGACCACACTCACTATATTCTTTCCAATATCATGGACATCTCCTTTAACTGTCGCCATAAGTATTTTTCCAGCTCCCCTAGCCTCTTCAACTTGTGGGTTCAACAACTTCTCTTCCTCGATAAATGGCAGTAAATAAGCAACTGCTTTTTTCATTACCCGTGCTGATTTCACAACCTGGGGCAAGAACATTTTACCGCTTCCGAACAGGTCACCAACCACGTTCATACCCGTCATTAAATGTCCCTCAATCACCTCAATTGGTCTGCTTACGCTTTTTCTTGCTTCTTCGACATCTTCAACAATATATTGGTCAATGCCCTTCACAAGTGCCCTGTTTATTCGATTTTGCAGCGATTCTTCACGCCATGACAAATCGACTTTGCTTTCCTTTACTTTCCCCACGACCGATTCCGCAAATTCCAATAATCTTTCTGTGGCATCATCCCTGCGGTTAAGAATAACATCTTCAACACGTTCCAATAAATCCTTGGGGATATCATCATAAACTTCCAACATGGTCGGGTTTACGATCCCTATATTCATGCCTGCCTGTATGGCGTGATATAGAAAAACGGAATGCATAGCCTCGCGGACGGGATTGTTTCCCCTAAAACTAAAGGAGACATTACTAACACCACCACTAACACTGCAATAGGGCAAATTCTCCTTTACCCATTTGGTTGCCTCGATAAAGTCCAACGCATTACGCTTGTGCTCGTCCATTCCCGTGGCA
>CAZHJO010000153.1:0-6781 GCA_964532755.1 uncultured Maribacter sp.
GAATGGTTGTGGATGCATAGTAATATTGGAATAAGAATATGATTTTGTGCCAATACCAAAGAAAGCAGTCAATCTTGGCTGCGCATATACTTTACCAAATACATTTATATCATCTTGTTGCCATGGAATGGTCTTTCTCAAAATGGTAAAGTAGTGTGTCGCTACTTTGGGATCTATTAAATTTGGGTAATACGTAATATCACTATCAGGCAGATCAAGATGTATTTTTTGCAGAACCATTACTTTAAAATAGTTTTTAATTGCTTTCTATATTCAGAAGGATTCTGACCCGTAAAAGCTTTGAATGACTTGTTGAAATGGGAAAAGTTATTGAACCCACATTCAAAGCAGACATCAGATATGCTCATAGTTTGTTCTGTCAATAACTTTGATGCATGCACCAGTCTTCGTTCGTTTACGAATTGCACGAAGGTTTTATTGGTTATTTTTTTAAAATATCTACAAAATGAAGGTACGGTCATACTTACCATATCCGCTATATCCGCTAAAGGGATATCTTCCTGAAAATTGTTTTTCACATGGTTGAATATGATGTTTATTCGATCATTATCCTTCACTTCGGCTTCAAGTGCGAATCCCCCAGCATTCAAAACAGTGAAATCTTCTGATACTGCAAGCACATTAAGAATATGTAGAATGGATAAAATACGTTCAAAATCATTTTGGTTTTCCAAATCCTCCATATGATTTCCTAATATTCGCTTGGTTTTCCCAGAAAATGCAATACCACCTTTGGCAAGCTCCAAAAGATTTCTGATTTTTTTCATTTCGGGAATATTGAAAAAAGCTTCTCCCAAAAAGTCAGTTTTCATTTGGACCAGAATCTCATTTTTGTTCCCTGTGAATTTATTTGTGAACCCACAGTGAGGGAGATTGCTGCCAATCAGCATTAAATCTCCATCTGTATAATAGGATATATGACTGCCTATTCTTCGTTTGCCCGCCCCACCGTTAATATACACCAATTCAATCTCTGGGTGATAATGCCAAATATTATCAGAGTTACTATGGGAAGCATCAAATTTTTGATACAAAAATGAATGGCCAAAATTAGGTTCAATGGCTTCGAATGCAGGTTTCTTTTTTATCATTTACTATCGATTATTAATGTAAAGGTAGCATAGGTATCTGAATCAATTCTCTGTAAAATTACCTAAAATATATTCTATATTACCCTATAACTACTTATTAACTTATAAACCAGTTAAAATAACATATAAATTGGAGAATACTGATGTAGTGGGCCTCTAATACTTGCAGTAAGTTTGTCCTGTAATTAATTATTGAAATCATTAAAATAAAAAATATGAAAGTAGTAGTCAATAAGATGCCAACAGAGGCAAGAAGGAATTCATTCTTTTCAACTTTTAAAGACAGTAAAAGAGCGCAATGGGCCGCTTATAGAGCTTATAATCGCTAATAACTAAAAATTAACGGAATTCATCAATCATTAAACAATTCATTAATCCATTAAACAAAAAGTTATGAAAACAATCATGAAATTTACAGTGGCAATTGCCATTATGTTCAGCACAGTTGGAAGTTTTGCCAACGATGAGATCATTAGAAGTATCTTCAAGGAAAAGGAGGATAAGGTGTTTGTAGATCTTTACAATCTTGACAAAGCAAAAGTAGAGATTAAAATTTATGATAGCCAGAATAGGGTTGTCTATAGCGAGACCATTAAGGACAGTTTGCTTGTTAAGAAGGTCTTCAACTTTGAAGATGCCTTCGAGGATTCTTACACGCTTATTATCAAAAAAGAAGGTGAAACCTATAGAAAAAAAATTGTTGTTAATTAAGTTGGTTTTAATTAGTTCGAGAAGAAAAGAGGGCAAACGCCCTCTTTTTTTATCAGTATTGTAAATAGATATAGGCCCAAAGCATTAGGCCAAATTGAAGGGGTATTCTTAATATTAAAATCCATTTAGGTAAGCCCATTGAAGCCCTTTTGTTAAAGAGCATGTGAAAATGTACGGGTAAGAAAAAAGTCAACATGGCAATAATCGCATATATGGCCAAATCTTGAGTCCCTGAAAAGCACAATGCAATACCGAGGATGATTTCAGCTAGACCACTGATAATGACCAAATACCTATGGCCAGGTAGGTATCCGGGCAAAATTCGCATATACATTTGGGGTCGTATAAAATGCATAAGGCCAGCACACACATATATTGCCGCCATTAAGTATAAATGCCAGGGGGAAATCATGCTTTTAATGGTTTAAAGGTTACTTGATGCTTGGATCACTTATTGAATTTAAAGAAATTTTTTTAAATATGTTTTTTTGTATTCCGGAAGTGAAGGATTGTCAATGGCAAGTTTTACGATTTCCAAATCTTTTTTCACAGCATATAATATGGTGTAAAATTGCGTTACGGTAAGGGTATTTTCCGACCTTTCAACCAAAATTAAATCATCACTTATTTTGACTTTCCCTTCTTCCAACACTCGAACATAGGTGCCTGGAAATCCACGGTCGATGAACTGTCTTAAAATTTCTTGGGTTCCAAATCTAACGCCTAATTTATAACAAGGTTCTCGAGGTTGTGAAACTTGTACCAAGGCAGAACCAATCTTATAAATATCGCCGATGCGAATTTTTACTTCGTTCAAACCATCAATGGTCAGGTTTTCACCGAACATTCCCCAATTCCATTCCAATTGGGGATATAACTTTTTCCAATATGGATATTGGTCCGCTGAAAACAAATAACAGGCCTTATTGATTCCTGCATGATTCTTACGGTCTATTACGGTATCCTTTAAAACATCTGTCTTGCCTAAAAACAAGGCTTCATTTGTCGGGTATTTATAAATACCCGTTTGTTCTACCTTACCGTTCCAATGAATAGTTGTGGGCTTTCCTATATTGGTAGAGATTACTTTCATTCTATAAAAATAAAAAACCACTGTGAAAGCTCAGTGGTTAATTCAATATATCTGAAATGCAAGTTAGTCTTGGTCTTCTTGGTCCAGTTTTTTGGTCAGGAAGAAACCGATCAGTAAACCAGTACCCGCCATTAGAAAGATTGAACCTGGCATGGCAATATCCCAATCAACATTCAAGTTCGTTCCCAAAATACCCCCAATCATTATACCAGCTCCGATACCCATTAATAACAACGCTAAATTTAAAACCAGTACTTTCCAGACCGGCGCGGTTTTCTCCCTTTTTCCCTTTACAAAAATACTTGCTTCGGCCCCTTTTTCAATAAGTGCCATACGTTCTTTGTTCCTCGTTGAAAAGTGAAGGTACGCAATACCGAAAATGACAAGGAATAAACTGATGGAGATAAATACTTCTGCTACCATGATATGATTCTTTTTTTAATTGATTAATAAACTCGTTCATCAGGTATGACGCCGATAACCCAAATTAGGTTACACCTATGCTACTTTTTTTTATATTTAATGTAACCATGTTCCTATTAACAACGTCATATATAGCAGATGAACCTTGATCAAGACCAACCTTATATAGAAAGGACGTTAAAGGGGGATATGAAGGCCTTTACCATCCTCGTAGACCGTTATAAGTATATGGTCTATACTTTGGCAATGCGCATGGTCAAAAACAGGGAAGAGGCTGAAGAAATTGCGCAGGATACTTTTTTAAAGGTCTATAATGCCCTCGGAAGTTTTAAAGGAGGGTCCAAATTTTCAACATGGGTGTATAAAATTGCCTATTATAGGAGTTTGGACTATATTAAAAAACTTGGAAGAACCCCAAATTTGAGCACAATTGAAGGTTTAATGGAAAATAGCCTTGTTGAACAAGAAGGTATTATAGAGAAATTTGAACAGATTGAAAAAAAAGGGGTCATTAAGGAGGCCTTGCAATTATTGCCCGGTGACGACGGAATTTTGATTACGTTGCATTATTTTGAAGAACTTTCGTTACAGGAAATCTCTGAGATTATGGAAATAAAGGTCAATAACGTGAAAGTGAAATTGTTTAGGGCTAGAAAGCGTTTGCAACATATTTTAATGAATAAACTCGAACCTGAAATAATCAGTAGTTATGCAAGAAGATAAGCAGCCAAAATTTGATGAATTTATCCAAAAGAGGATAAAGGAAGAAGGTTTGGAACAACCTTCAATGAGCTTTACCCAAATGGTCATAACCAAAATCGAGACGCAAAAAGGAAATAGCCAAGTATTGGATTATAAACCCTTAATATCCAAAAAGGTCTGGTATGCTGTTGTAATACTGGTAATCAGTATTTTCACATATTTGATTTATGGGAACATTACCGTGGAATTCAATTGGTTTCCAGGGGTGAACATGCAACAAATCAATTTTTTAGAAAGGTTACCAAATTTTAAAGTTTCCAATATTTATGTGTACGCCTTTGTTGGTTTGGCATTTTTTGTAGGCCTACAGATTGTTCTATTGAAAAACCACTTTAATAAAAGATATTTTTTGGAATAGGAAAAATGGCATTCGTCATATGATAAAAACCGTTCAGACACAATTACCTGAACGGTTTTTCTATGTTCTCTAAAACTTACATATACCAAAGATGTATAACTATGGACGTATCTTCTGACAAATCAAAAACCGATTTTTTGTAACTCGGAATACCTTGGTGGTTGTTAGAGTTGCCAACACCTTCCTTTGGCATTCCGATCCAATTGGTCTTAAGTTTATTATTCTCGTCTTCATCATGAAATACCATCACTGCATATTCATCTTTAGGAAGGTCCAAATCTATATGTGCTCTTCCTTTTTCAATGTAAGAGAAACCTCTTTTTACCGCTTTTTCCGGATTATTTGGAAATCCTTCCTTACCGGAAAAAATAGTGTAAAGAATTTTACCCTCATCTGAGGTAATGCCTTCAATTTCAACATTTAAGTTTACATCCTGACCAAAGGCAATACTTCCGTAAAGTACAAATAAACCAATAATAATATGTTTGATCATGTTGTAATAGTTTAGCCAAATTTAGGCAAACTATTTCACCATTTCATAACTACGCTTAATGAAATTGGTTAGTTCCTCACCTTTTAAAAGTCCTTTGGATAATCTTGCCAGATCCAGGGATTGGTTGATCAAACGTTCGCGCTTCTTGGCCGTTTTGGTATTCAATATGTCACCAACCAATTGGTGATTTGTATTTACGACAAGGTTATACATTTCGGGCATGCCACCCATCCCGAACATTCCGCCGCCACCTCCGGTCTGCTGCATTTCCTTCATTCTACGCATGAACTCCGGTTCTGTAATCATAAAAGGTGATGCATTGCTATCCATAGCTTCCATTTGTATGGTATAGGTCTTATCCGTGATTACTTCTTCCAAGTTGGTTTTAAGTTGCGCTTTTTCTTCATCGGATAGTTTGGAAATCTGAGTGTCATCTTTCTTGATGAGGTTGTCCAAATGATCTGCATCGACCCTGGCAAAGGAGAGATTCTCCTTGGAAGTCTCTAACTTTTGCATTAAATGGGCAATAATGGGAGAATCCATCAGCAGTACCTCATAGCCCTTGGCTTTTGCAGCTTCAATATAACTATGCTGTGAATCCTTGTCAGATGCATAAAGTACCACTAATTTATCATCCTTATCCGTTTGGTTTTCCTTTAGATTTTCCTGTAATTCTTCAAAAGTGTAGAATTTACCTTCAACTGTGGGGTAAAGGGCAAATTTGTCAGCTTTTTCGAAGAACTTTTCCTCAGAGAGCATTCCGTATTCAATCACTATTTTAATATCGTTCCATTTAGCCTCAAATTCCTCTCTACTATTCTTGAATATGGAATTTAATTTATCGGCAACCTTACGGGTAATATATGATGATATTTTCTTGACCGCACCGTCTGCCTGTAAATAGGAACGTGACACATTCAAAGGAATATCAGGTGAATCAATTACACCTCTTAGCATCGTCAGGAATTCGGGAACAATACCTTCTACATTGTCAGTTACGAAAACTTGGTTTTGAAATAGTTGAATTCTATCTTTTTGAATATTCAGGTCGTTGCTCAGTTTTGGAAAATAGAGAATCCCAGTTAAGTTAAAAGGATAATCTACATTCAAATGGATATTGAACAAAGGTTCCTCGAATTGCATAGGGTAGAGTTCCCTGTAAAAGTTCTTATAGTCCTCATCCTTTAGATCAGTTGGTTGTTTGGTCCAAGCCGGGTTAGGATTGTTTATGATATTATCAACTTCTTGGGTAGGCGCAGGGTCTTCTTCTTTTGCCCCTTCGGGTTTGGGCAGTGTTTCTGTTTTCATTCCGAACTTTATAGGTATCGGCATAAACTTGTTGTATTTGCGCAACAATTCGCTAATGCGATTGTCTTCTAGAAATTCTACCTCATCTTCTGCGATGTGTAGAATGATTTCAGTGCCCCTATCTGTTTTTTTTGCTTTTTTTATGCTAAATTTCGGGGTACCGTCGCAAGACCAATGTACGGCCGGTTCGTCCTTATAACTTTTGGTGATGATCTCAACCTTCTCAGCTACCATAAACGAAGAATAAAAACCAAGCCCGAAATGACCGATTATTCCAGCATCTTTGTCGGCGTCTTTGTATTTATCCAAGAATTCCTCAGCACCAGAAAAGGCAACTTCGTTGATATATTTTTTCACTTCATCTTCGGTCATACCAATACCTTGGTCGATGATATGAAGTTTTTTGCCCTCTTTGTCCGCTTTTACTTCTATCATGGGGTCACCATATTCGATTTTAGCCTCCCCAATAGAAGTTATATGCTTAAGCTTTAATGTTGCATCTGTTGCGTTTGAAATGAGTT
>CAZHJO010000154.1:0-4138 GCA_964532755.1 uncultured Maribacter sp.
TTTTCTTTTTGTATACTTTTATACTTTCTTTCTAAGCACCTAATAACCATAAAATTTCCACATGCAACTAAAAACAATGCCTCCCCAAAGAAAAACTTATTCCCAAGAAGAAGCTTATCAATCGAGTTTGGCCTATTTCAAAGGTGATGACTTGGCCGCCCAGGTATGGATCAATAAATATGCGCTCAAAGATTCGGTGGGAAATCTCTATGAGCTCAATCCAGATGATATGCATTTAAGGATTGCAAGGGAGATTACGAGGATAGAACAAAAATATCCCAATCCGTTTACTGAAAAAGAGGTTTTTGACCTGATTAAGAACTTCAAATACATCGTCCCCCAAGGAAGTCCAATGGCAGGGATAGGCAACCCATATCAAATCGCATCACTTTCCAATTGTTTTGTAATAGGTAATGAAGGGGCATCCGATTCTTATGGTGGTATTATGAAAATTGACCAAGAACAGGTACAATTGATGAAACGTCGGGGTGGTGTAGGTCATGATCTTTCACACATTCGCCCTAAAGGCTCCCCGGTTAAGAATTCGGCCTTGACCTCAACAGGACTTGTCCCTTTTATGGAGCGCTATTCAAATTCTACCCGTGAAGTAGCACAAGATGGTCGTCGCGGTGCCCTCATGTTATCGGTCTCGATCAACCATCCCGATGCCGAGGAATTTATTGATGCCAAGATGGAGCAAGGCAAAGTTACCGGCGCCAATGTCTCCGTGAGGATAGATGATGAGTTCATGAAATCCGTTGAAAATAAAACCCCCTATACCCAAAAATTTCCAATTCATTCAATTGAACCGAAAGTTTCAAAAAATATCGATGCCAATAAATTATGGGATAAAATCGTACATAATGCATGGCAATCCGCAGAACCGGGAATCTTGTTCTGGGATACCATTATCAATGAATCGGTACCTGATTGTTATGCCGATTTAGGCTATAAAACGGTTTCTACCAATCCTTGTGGTGAGATTCCTTTATGTCCTTATGATTCTTGTAGACTTTTGGCCATAAATCTTTTCTCTTATGTTGAAGAACCGTTTACCGAAAACGCCACTTTCAACTTCAAACTTTTTAAAGAACATATTGCAGCTGCCCAGCGGATCATGGACGATATCATTGATCTTGAACTGGAAAAAGTAGATGCCATTTTGGCCAAGATCAATGCAGATCCTGAATTAGAGGATACGAAAGGGGTAGAAAAACAATTGTGGCAACATATCAAGGAAAAGGCAATAAACGGTAGAAGAACTGGTATAGGCATTACCGCTGAAGGTGATATGTTGGCGGCTTTAGGATTGCGTTACGGAAGCGAAGATGCCAATACGTTTTCAATCGAAGTACATAAGACAATTGCAGTTGAAGCCTACCGAGCATCGGTATATACCGCCAAAGAACGAGGATCTTTTGAGATTTTCGATGCCGAACGGGAAAAGGAAAATCCGTTTATCCTTCGACTCAAGGAAGCCGATGAAAAATTATATTATGAAATGTTGGAATATGGGCGAAGAAATATCGCCTTATTGACCATTGCCCCAACAGGGACTACGAGTTTAATGACCCAAACTACTTCGGGTATAGAACCTGTCTTTTTACCGGTTTACAAGCGAAGAAGAAAAGTGAATCCGAGCGATCAGAACGTAAATGTGACTTTTGTTGACGAAGTAGGTGATTCATGGGAAGAATATGTGGTGTTTCATCTTAGGTTTAAACAATGGATGGAGGCCAATGGCATTGAAACTGAAAAGAAATATAGCCAGGAAGAACTGGATAAAATCGTGCAACAATCCCCGTATTACAAAGCAACCTCCAATGATGTCGATTGGCTGAGTAAGGTACGCTTGCAAGGAGCGGTTCAAAAATGGGTTGACCACTCGATTAGTGTTACCATAAATCTCCCCAATGATGTTCCTGAAGAGTTGGTAGGTAAATTATATCTTGAGGCATGGAAAGTCGGTTGTAAAGGGGTAACGGTTTACCGTGATGGTTCAAGGTCAGGAGTACTGGTTGCGAATGAACCTGATGCTGAAGAAACCTTGATTCACTTCCCAACAAAACGGCCACAGATTTTGGAAGCCGATATCGTGCGTTTTCAGAACAACAAAGAAAAATGGATTGCTTTTATAGGAATTATTGATGACAAGCCTTACGAAATTTTTACCGGTCTCGCTGATGACGAGGATGGTATTTTGATTCCGCGCTGGGTCGAGGACGGATTGATAATTAAGAACAGGGATGAAGACGGTACATCGCGCTATGATTTTCAATACAAAAATAAAAGAGGTTATAAAACGACCATAGAAGGACTTTCACATAAGTTCAATCCTGAATTTTGGAATTATGCGAAATTAATTTCAAGTACATTACGTCATGGTATGCCGATAGAAAAGGTAGTAGACCTCATTAATAGTCTTCAATTGGAAGGGGAATCTATAAGCACCTGGAAAAACGGTGTAGCTCGTGCCTTAAAACGATTTGTAGAGGACGGCACCATGGCAAAGGGTCAAAAATGCGACAATTGTACATCTACTAATTTAATCTACCAAGAGGGATGCTTAACTTGTAAGGATTGTGGGTCATCTAAATGTGGATAAATCTATGTAGAACAAATTAGTTTTACCGAATTTCGCATTTTTTCTTAGGACAAAGCTATATTTTGTGTTTACATTAGAGGTAGTTAAGTAGTACTTGTATTTATGAAGAAAGTCTTTTGTATTGGGGAGTTGCTCATAGATTTTGTTGCCGAAAAACAAGGCAATGACCTATCCAAAGCCGATGTTTTTACCAAAAAAGCGGGTGGTGCTCCTGCCAATGTAGCATGTGCCATAGCAAAGTTAGGCGGACTTGGTAAATTCATAGGCTGTGTCGGCATAGACCAATTTGGTTCTTTTTTATTGAGTGTGTTAGAAGATAACCATGTAGATATTAGTCTGGCACAACGTTCTAAAACATTTACTACCCTTGCATTTGTGTCAATAGCAGAAAATGGTGAACGTGATTTTGTTTTCAGCCGAGGCGCTGATAAAAAATTGAAATACGATTCCAAGGTCAAAAGCTCTTTTAAGGAAAATATAGTACATTTTGGGGCAGCAACTGCCCTACTGGGTGGAGACTTGGAGGAAGCCTATGGCAGGTACTTTTTTGATGCGCTGACACAAGATGCTTTTATAAGTTTTGACCCAAATTTCCGGGGCGACCTTTGGAAAGATGAAGAAGAAATCTTCATTAAAAAATGCATGCCCTTCGTTCAAAAAGCCCATTTGTGTAAGTTTAGTTTGGAGGAAGCCCAATTGTTATCGGGCAAGACCGATTTGGAGGCATGTTGTGCGGTTTTACACGAAGTGGGGACCAAGGTTATAGCCATCACATTAGGAGGGGACGGCACATTGCTCAGCACCGAAAATGTGAAGCACACCATACCTAGTATAAAAGTTAAACCTGTTGATACAACAGGAGCTGGCGATGCCTTCATTGGGTGTCTACTTTACCAAATCGCTGCATTACATGACCCTATAGAGGTGATTGAAAATACAGCACTTTTAATTGAGATGGTGAAAATTGCAAACAAGGCAGGTGCGATTACCACCACTGATTTTGGGGCGATTCCATCGCTGCCCACTCAGGAACAACTCCTTACTATAGGATGAATCAGGCATCCCTACATCAAATTATTGCATTAGAACATCACGACCCTGCCATACCTAACGATTTTGAAAAGTTCTTTGAACTAAGGATGTCCGCTAATCTTGCCATTATCAAAGACTTGTTTTTTTCGCTCTATCCCGAAAAAAACCATTCCGAAGCGTTTAAGAAATTACTCCTTCAACTGCCGACCCTTTTCAAGGAACGACCAACATCCCTTAAATTGCTCGATTTAGGTCGTTCAAAACAGAGCGATTGGTACCGATCAGAACAACTTGTGGGCATGCAATTGTATGTAGACCATTTTAGCAAAGACCTGAAAGGATTGGAAAACAAGTTAGGTTATTTTGAAAAATTAGGCGTGAACTTTTTACATCTTATGCCCATTACACCTAGGCCGAATGGTGAAAACGATGGTGGTTATGCGGTAAATAGCTACCACGAGGTAGACAAGCGGTTCGGCTCGAAAGAAGACCTTTTAAGGT
>CAZHJO010000154.1:4148-6736 GCA_964532755.1 uncultured Maribacter sp.
GAAAAAAAGATGTATTTAATGCTTGATTTTGTGGCCAATCACACTTCCAACGAATTTCCATGGGCTAAAAAGGCCATGGAGGGAGACATAACATATCAAGGATATTATCATATTTATCCGGACCGAACCATCCCTGACGCATTTGAAAAAACGCTCCCTGAAATTTTTCCGCTGACCTCTCCTGGCAATTTCACCTTCAATCCTGAAATGCAGCAATGGGTCATGACCGTTTTTAACCAATACCAATGGGACCTTAATTATACAAATCCAGAGGTTTTTATGGCCATGTTGGGTAATTTGTTGAGATTGGCAAATCTTGGTGTAGACGTGGTACGCTTGGATGCCCTGGCATTTATGTGGAAAAAATTGGATACCCTTTCCCAAAACCTGCCCGAGGCCCATGCCTTGATTTCCTTATTCAGAATGTGTCTGCAGGTAATCGCGCCTGGGGTCGTGTTTTTGGCAGAAGCCATTGTTGCCCCAAACGAAATAATCAGATATTTTGGTACGGGTTCTTTGAAAGGGAACGAATGTGAAATTGCATATAATGCTACACTTATGGCACTTTTGTGGGATGCTATCGCCACAAAAAAAACAATGCTTATCTATAAAAACCTTCAAGACCTGCCAAAAAAGCCCGAAGAGGCCTCATGGATCAATTATCTGCGATGTCATGACGACATAGGCCTAGGGTTTGATGATCGTTACATTAATGAAGTTGGTTGGGATGCCAAACATCATCGCAAATTTCTGTTGGACTATTATTGTCAGAATATCGAATGGTCTCCTGCCAAGGGTGAGATGTTCATGTACAATCCTAAAACAGGTGATGGTAGGATTACCGGAAGCTGTGCTTCGCTACTAGGATTGGAAAAGGCCATTGAACAGAATGATGGAGCTAAAATTAACCAGGCAATCGATAAAATAACAATGATGCACGGCATCATATTGGCCTATGGTGGTATTCCCCTGATCTATGCTGGAGATGAAATAGGGGCATTAAACGATTATTCCTATTTAAAGGATTTGGATAAAAAAGAAGATAGCAGATGGGTAAATCGCCCATACCAGGATTGGGAGATCATTGCCCAACTTGATTCTAGGAAAACCTATCATTCGAAGATTTTCTTTGCCTTACAACAATTGATTACCCTACGAAAGCAAAACCGAGTTTTCGCGGACAATAACAATCTTGTTTTGTATGATGGTCATAACCCACACGTTTTCATTTTTGAACGAACTTCAAACACAGCGGAAGGTATTTTGGTGCTTTGTAATTTTTCTGAATCGCCACAGGCAATAGCGAAAATTGCCTTAGGACCATACGGGTCTTTTGCTAAACCAAAGGATCTGATTTCGGGAAAAGCAATGAAATTCGTTGATGATGCATTGGAACTAAAACCCTATCAATTGTTTTGGTTGACCAAGACCTAATTATATTTTACTTTCCGTAAAATTCGTAACGATTCCTTAAGGGAATGATGTACTACTTGATCTGTCTTTTTCAGAAGGGTCCGCGCTTTCTCCATTTGGTCCTTAGCCTCTTCAAATCCGTTTAAAAAACAAATAAGATAGGTAGCAGGTAAATGCGTAAGATCTTCTTTATCGGTAGACTTCAGGGCCATGTTTTTTTCCAATTTACGCAGTATTGCATTGTTCGTATTGAATATATGGTACAGCGTCTTTTTATCGTATTTGGGAGGTTCAAAAATCAAGTCGCTCTGAATCTGATAGGTACCGTTATCCTCAAATGTTATGATTACTTTCTCCAGGGGATAATACCTCAGCTTGTTTCCAAGGCCTAGTCGCACATACTCCGTAGTTGTAAAAGTGTTATCATCATATTCCACAGTTACTTCATCCAAAGTGGAATAAAACAGTTTTACCTGCTCGTTGATCAGTTCAATATCAACCCTGGAGAAATAAACTTCATCCTTTACTCTTTTGGTATTACCGGCCCAACAGACCACAAATTGCTCCTTAAAGACCTTGTAGTTGTTTTCAAGATCTTTATGCCTGTTATTGAGAAAATCGATTACCCCATCCAAGGTCAACTCAATATTGTTCCTGGCATGTTGCTCAATCGTTTCAACCGCCTTTGAATTTATGTCCTTCAGCTCAATATCATAGGCTTTGGGCAAACTAATACTCCCCTCCCTAAAGAAGACCGAGCCTCCATAATATTTCCAGATATTCTTACGTAGGGCACATACCCTCCCGTTGGATCTAATGGTTACCAGGCCAACAACCCGGCCTTCCTCCAAATGTGGAAAGGGAATATTCTCATAGGCGATTAAAGGTGGATTGTCCAAGTAGGCATTGACCAGATTTTGAATCTTACTGTCATCAAAGAAATCAACGCCAACAATCTTATTGTCTTCATCTTCAACCCCGACAACGATAAAAGAATGATTTTTGGGATTGCTATTGGCAAGTGCACAAACGTGTTTCAAGAATTTCGCTTTTCCCTCTTTGTGACCAATACTTATAAAACGCTTTTTGTCATAAAAGCTATTCTCGTCGTTATGGGCTAGGAGGTTTTTTACCAGCAGGCGTTTATTGATCATAGTTCTTTCTTGACAATAGTA
>CAZHJO010000155.1:0-6725 GCA_964532755.1 uncultured Maribacter sp.
AACCGTATTATCCTGTGCAGTATGAATGCCGCCATAAAACCTGGAATCCGCTGTTTCCTGTGCGGCTTGCCAAAATGAATCGAACGACCTTATTACAAAGTCGGTTTCCCTAACTTCATCACGTTCTCGACCTTCATGTGCCCTATCAACAAAACCAAGTTGATTCCCGAACACATCTTCCAAAGCAACTGCAGCTGCGGCAGCTTGAATTGCGTGTCCAGATGGAAAACAAGGAAATGGCGGGTCTGGCCAGAATGATTCCCATTCCTGATCAATATATTTGGGAATAAAGGTATTGGGTCGTTCAGAGAAAAAATGATATTTCCATTTCCAGCAGTTGATAAAAGCGTCAGCGACAGATAAGCTTACTTTTGCAAATGTCTCAGCAGACTTTATCAATGACGGTTGTTCTTTTTCAATAGCTAAAGTTGCAATGTAGTATGAATGTCCTGGAGGGGTAAAGGAAACATCTGGATCATCGCCCCACCAAATTGCGGTTTCTTTTTCTTCTTGGGTCAATATTTGGTCTTTTTTATATACCTCCATAAACTCGTTGTAATAGGGAGAACCCGGTAGCGTATCATATGGAATTATTTGGGGAGTGGTCAATCCCGTATTCTGTTTTAAAAATGTTCTGTTCTCTCCCCAATGCGGATGCAAAGGTAAATGGCTGAATGATTGGGCAAATAAAGGGGGTTTCCAAGAACCGGGTCTATTCGGGTATGTCATGTTCTTATCGAAATTGTACAGATATCCCCTATGCCCCCCATCGGTTTTTGACCAATCAAATATGGCATCGGCAATAGACCTTCCATACGCAACAGAGCGTTCCACAGTTCCTTTTTCTGTGTGATTCGCGTTGAAATGCTCGTAAATAACGCGTTCCAAAGAATCTATGCTAAGTTTGTTCTCATCAGAAGTTTGCATGTAGATGTTCTTTAGAATAGACGCCTGTGCAGCATTTAGCGATAATACCCAATCATAGGATTTTCCTTCTTCAGGTTTGGGTAGATTGTTTAGGCCATTTAATTGCCCTGACATTGAGTTGTGTGAATCAAATCCATGAACGATAGATTCATACATGGTCAAACCTATATAACCAAAAGCCCTAGAAGCGTAGGTGGGAGAATTTGCCGGGGTATATTGGGTAACGAACAAGGACATTTTCGCCCATTTAAGGGCAACTTCCTGCTCGGGGATATCAGACATTTGTTTTTTTGAACAACTTGAATTGGTTAGGAATATGCAAATTAAAATGAGGCCAAGATTTCTGATTGTTATAATTTTCATGTCAGATTCTTTATTTGAAGTCGTCATGGGTTTTCCAATTGCCTGGAAAATTATCATTTTGCACCCATACCTGCCCGTCCGTTCAGGCGGGTTTTGTCTTTTTTTTGCTACGTAACACTACTATATAGCTCAAAAACGCCTTTAGCTGGGAACAAGAGCACGCCTTTTCAGCTTAATTCTAAAACCCATGATGACTTCATTTTAAAAATTGGTATGTTTTTAATGAATTATTATTTATGCCTAGAAATAATTTATTATCAATTAACAATGAACTTTTGACGGCTCCTCTAATATCCAAACCTGATTCAATCTGATTAACATAATTAAATTCACCTTTTCCATTACCTACCAACAAAGTTCCGTAATTCGCGTCAAATTTGCCCAATCTCAGCTTAAAAAAATGATTGTTTCCCAAGAGCAATATATCCTTGTTTCCATCAGTATTAAAATCGCCAACATTTATAGCATATATTGGGGAGTATTGTGTCTGCTCAGGTAAGGCTGCAATTCTGAATTTTTCGTCTGGGTTACTTAACAGAAGTGTAGTTTCCATTCTGTTTGCCGTTAATTTATTTGCTTCTTTTAGTTGATCGGCACTGAAAATATCTTTGATAGTCGCATCGGCATAGTCCTTATAACTTGTGAACTGAGGTCGAAGGTTCGCCAACTGGCCCAATAATTCTTCCCGGGTGAGATACGGATAACTCTCTCCTTGAATATAAAAGCAAAAAATGGGATCTACAGAACCATTGTCGTCAAAATCATCAAAATACATTGCTGCAGGTTCAGTTGAGGATACTTTAAATTGGGTATTCGTACCCATATTACCAGCTATGATATCCAGTTTCCCATCGTTATTCATATCACTTAGCTGTAAAGTATTCCATAAACCTTTTATAGGTTCTTGAAAATAAGTTGGGGTGTGATCTTCAAGTTTGCCATTCTTATTGGTAAAGATTGAAATCGGCATCCATTCACCTATAACAACCAGGTCCTTTGTTTCGTCTCTATTGATATCTGCCCAAACAGCATCCGTGACCATTCCTAATTTTTGCAATTCTGGAGCAATTGCTTCAATCCGGTCTGTAAATTTGCCTTTGCCATCATTCATTAAAATATAGCTATCAGGCGTTTCCGGGTATCTCCCAGGGACTATCCTTCCGCCAACAAATAAATCCAAAAAACCATCTCCATTTATATCATTTGCGGTAACCGTGCTCCCACTCGTATGCATTTCAGGTAGAGCGCTTTCAGTCTTGGTAAAGCCGCCTTGTCCATCTCCCAAATACAATCTGTCTTGTAATTGCCCATCATTTTCACTGAAGTTGTGATAACCGCCACTAACTACGTATAAATCTTCATAGCCATCGTTATCGGCATCAAAAAAAACGGCATCAGCATCTTCACACATTGTATCAACCTCAAAAGCTTTGATCAATTTACGATTGAAACGGCCCTTGCTGTTTTGAACAAAAAGTGAGGCACTCTGACCACTCGAGCCTCCAATGAAAATATCTTCCAAGCCATCGTTGTTTACATCGCCTTTTACCATACACGGACCAGAATGGGACGGTTGGTTAAGTAGTAAGGATTGTCTTTTAAAGTCGTTAATGGCAGTGTTTTTATGGTCAAAGGGAATGGGTGGTGTAATCCCCTCAAATGTTGTCGTTGACAAGGTTTTCGTTCTATTAAATTTCTTGCCATTCGTTTCTTCGAGGGTAACCGTTTGATTTGCGGCTACATTATGCAATGCTTGACGCTTACCACTATTCCAATGGACAATTAGGGAATCGATTTTAGTGGCATTCCCTAACCCAAAATTCAAAATGTTTGACACCGTGGATAAATAACCTCTCGTGGGGATTTGTTCCAAACTTTGCTGATTACGGTTATTGTGAATTGTTATCTTAGAGCCAATACCTGTGGTGTTCTTTCCAGCTCCCAGGAGTTTAACCCTTAAATAATTCTTTCCTTCATTTTGAGTTTCGTTTCTGTAAATGAAAGCGGGCTTATTTATATTATTCACGATTAGATCCAGATCTCCATCATTATCAAGATCAGCATAGGCCGCTCCATTGCTATTTGAAGCCCTATTTAATCCGAATTTTTCAGTAACATCGGAAAAGGTAGTTCCTTCTTGATTTTTAAAGATATAATTAGATAAATTGGAGGAAGGCATCTGATTAATGATTTCAAGAACATCCTCCCGTTTTAATCTTCCTTTGGATTGCACATAGTTTTCCATATAATTGATAAAATCCAAATTGGTATAATCCCGAAAGTAACCATTGGTCACGAAGAGGTCTTTCCAACCGTCGTTATCATAGTCAGCCAATAAGGCCACCCAACTCCAATCTGTATTGGATATGCCGGAAAATTGACCTATTTCACTAAATGTGCCATTGCCATTGTTGAGTTGTAGCATATTTCGCATATACTGATAATGAAATCCCGATCGCAGATTCAGGTCGAACTTCTCATAATTATCGGGAGACAACAATAACTTCTGTCTATGATTATCCTCAGGTAGCATATCCAAGGAGAAAATATCCTGTAACCCATCGTTGTTAATATCGGCAACATCATTACCCATTGAGAAATGACTGGTATGGCCTAGGCTTTCCTTGAGTTGGTCGGTGAAAGTGCCATTACCGTTATTTATATATAAATAGTCAGGAACCGTATAATCGTTGGAGATATAAAAGTCTACCCAACCATCATTGTTAAGATCGCTTATTCCAACACCTAAGCCATATGTCAAGGCAGAACCACTGATACCGGCTTTAACAGTAATATCCTTAAAAATGCCATTATTTTGCTCGTACAAACGCACACCTTGCAGTGGATCATCCTTTTTAAGGAATTCTGCAGTACTGACCTCATTCAGAACCGGAAGCGATTTAGGATTGTGATTCAATAGGACCATATCCAAATCATTATCATGATCGTAATCCAAGAAATAAGACTGATTGCTAAAGGCAGCACTGGCGAGGCCTACTTTTTCGGCATTTTCCTCAAAGACAGGGATGTTGTTTTCATTATTTCCCTTGTTAATAAACAGTTGGTTTTTCCTTTTTTCCGCAGGTAGTGCCCCAGAATAGCACAAATACAGATCTAGTTTGTTATCTCCGTTCACATCTGCTGCGGATACACCTGTTTTCCATGGACCGGACCTGCCTGATGTTTTGGAAGTTTCTGTGGCATCGATAAACTTAAAATCACCCAGATTAATATAGAGCTTGTTTTCACCCATATTTGAAGTGAAATATAAATCGACCAATTCATCACCATTGAAATCAGCTGCAGCTACACCGCCACCATTATATAGGTATTCGTACATTAGTACATTGGCATTTAAACCTTCGGTGAGCGTATTCTCAAAATGAATATTGGTCTGTTCTTTGGGCAATAAAGTAAATAATGGTGGCAGGGAGGGTGTGTCCGCTTTTGCATCATTATTTTTTTCATTTTTACAACTAACTATAAGCAGTGCCAATAATGAAAAGGTAAAAAACGTATAAGCCTTGGAAAGGTAGTTCATATGTACTATAAATGTAAAAAAAAATCTACCCTTATAAGGATAGATTTTTTTTAAATTCTAGATTATTGTTTTTAATTATACCCTGGATTTTGGACCAAAAGCTCATTACGATTAAGTTCATCCCGGCTTATAGGCATAAAGTACATTTTGTCTACCCAGGTCCTTGTCTCAACTTCTGTATTGTCGATAGGGGCATAGCTGTAATCATAAACCGATTTATCATGTACATAAGGTACATTCGGGCTTTGTCCGGCTTTTAAGGTTGCCTCAGGGATGATTATCTTAATACCCCTGCCTAAGGTGGTAGGTGCGATCATCCAACGTCGGGCATCATGATAACGATGCTCTTCATAAGCGAATTCTACCCTGCGCTCATTGCGATAACGATCTCTAAGGGCATCACCGGTATCAGTTACTGCCGGCAGACCTACTCTAAACCTTATTTTATTCAGCCAACTAATTGCTTCCCCTTCATCGCCAGTTTCAATGGAGGCTTCAATATAATTCATAGCAGCCTCGGTGTATCTGATAAATGGCCAGGGGATTACCTGTGCACTTGATTGATTGTCTACTACCCCTGGATCCGGATCTATGAACTTGCGCACATAATATCCGGTTCTACTTCCGTTCCAGTCCTCCACTGGGGATTTTCTGGTATCAACGCCATTTACGACTCCACCGGAACCATCATCATAGGCTCCTGTTTGTATTTGATCTACGGGATCAATGCTCACAACATCGGAAGGACGTGGCTTCCATGGTGCGCCATCGTATAATACGGTTGCATAGAGCCTTGGATCACGGTTGGCATATGGATCCGCGGCGTGTGCTGGATTGTTCCAATCAAATGTGGAACCGTCCATCATTTCATAATCATCGACCAATAGCTGAATAGGCGTATTTCCGGCCCAATTGTGGTAGCCATTGGGACCATTATTAATCCCTTGATGTATTCCGCCCAATGGCCATCCGCTTTCACGCGTAAATAATGGAGTATGGGTTCGCTCAAAAAGTAGTTCAGATCTTGCTGCGGCATCCCCGACAGCACTACCACCGCCCAGTGCAATCGACATATAGTTCATTTGGCCTTCTTCAGCGGAAACAGGTGCCGTTAAATCCAATTTATAGCCCGAAGTAGCATCCAATACAGCTTTTGCGGCAGCTTTTGCCGCATTCCAACGCGCCATGCGGTCACCAGAGGTATAGGCAACCAATTCCAAATTGGAATAACTGCTATGTGCCGTTGAATTGGCACTGGCCGTAGGGCCATCTCTAAGGTCACTGGCAGCATAAAGCAATATCCGTGACTTAAGTGCCATGGCACTTAATTGGTTTGCACGACCCGGTGTTTGGGGCTTACCTTCCAGCAAAGAAGCTGCCATGTCCAAATCACCTACCATATAGTCAACATTTTCAGCATAGGTATTGCGCGCCACAGAGTATTCCTCATCAAGTTCATAAGGTCTGTCAATAATTGGAGCACCACCATAATAGCGTACAACTTGACTGTGATAATAGGCTCGTAAGAAATGTGCCTCGCCCAATAATCTGTTCTTTAAATCGGCATCATCAAAGGTGGCCTCAGGCAATTCCTTAATAGCAATATTGGCCGCTCTAATAGCCAAAAATAATTCATCCCACTGTGGGATAATCCTATTGTTACCCGTTGTGGTTTCACTTAACGTTCCTTCATTGATCACATTGATTCCCCTACCTGCGTGGGTGAACATTGCTTCGTCGGTCAACGAAGCCAAGGACTCTTCCTCAAAGCCACCATAGTTCAAAAATGAATATACATTAAAAACGAAGGCTTCTGAAAGTGCTCCATCTGACCAAGTTGCATTCGACGAAACCTTGTCGAGGGGTTTCGTGTCTAAAAAGTCTTTGTTACAGG
>CAZHJO010000156.1:0-6695 GCA_964532755.1 uncultured Maribacter sp.
TAGCCCAAGGCCGGCAATATTTGCGTAATCAGGATAATAACACCTATGGCGGTCATAAAACCTGAAACCACCGGATAGGGAATGTATCTAATATATCTACCTACACCAATGATTCCTAAACCAATCTGCATGAGACCAGCCAATAAAAAGATGGTAAGAATTGCCGGCAGTGCTTTTTCCACACTGCCGTCATAGACCGCTATTATACCTGCTATGACGACCATACTAACCGCTGTCATTGGTGCGGTAGGTCCTGAAATTTGGGTATTGGTTCCACCAAAGAGTGCTGCAAAAAAGCTAATGAATATAGCTCCGTATAGACCCGCACTGGGTCCTAATCCTGAACTTACTCCAAAGGCTAGTGCTAAAGGCAGGGCAACAATCCCTGCAGTGATTCCTCCTAGAAGATCACCTCTAAAGTTGGAAAAAAGGTTTTTCATAATGCTGGTAGATTAGTTTGTTATAAAGAGAAAAGATAGTATTTTTTAGTAAAAAAGGAAGCCAATGAATACACATTGGCTTTCCTTTAACATTTAGAGTGTAGTTTACAAAAACGTAACTTTTCCGTTGTTGATATCATACATCGCTCCTACTATTTTTATTTCACCATTGTCCTCCATTTCCTTTAATACAGGACTCATATTTCGAGTGTTTTCAATGGTCATATGAACATTTTTGACGGCAACATCGTTAACGAAATCTATGTTTTTAGAATTTCTTTGTCTAGGATCCGATGGCTGGGAAACCGCATGAACTGCCGGCATTATTTTGTCCAACAAAATCGTAAGATTACCTAATTTGGCACCATCGCATGCACCTTTTACTGCTCCGCAAGCCGTATGACCAAGAATTACCAATACCTTTGTGCCCGCTAGCTTGCAGGCGAATTCGATACTTCCTAGTAGGTCTTCATTTACAATATTACCTGCAACTCGTGCGCTAAAAACATCGCCGACACCTTGGTCAAAAATAAGCTCTGCCGAAACTCTTGAATCAATACAGCTCAAGACCGTTGCAAATGGGTATTGCCCTGAAGCCGTATCATTTACTTGATCTAATAAATCACGACTAGCCATATTGCTGTCAACGAAGCGTTGATTACCTTCTTTTAATAGTTCTATGGCTTTATTCGGTGTAATTGCTGCTTGTGTATTTTTTGTATGTGCTTTCATCATATTATTTTTCTGGTTTACTATTCAGTTACTGTAAATTATATCGCTCTTCACCGGTCAACAATAAAGTTACATCAAGTTTATCAATGATTTTATTAATGTCCGATTTTAATCTATTTATTTTTTTACCCTTTCGCTTTTTAAATCTATCGACATACAAAACATCGATTTTATTTTTGACTAAATAAGTGGAGATACCTCTTATTGCTCCATCACCTTGTTCAAAAACATATTCAATGGTTTTTCTGTTTGAAAGTTTTTCCGAGCCTTCTGAAACCTCTGAATTTTGTGCAATCGTAAAAGATTTTAAAGGTTGATGCGAATATTCTATCAAATCCTCTGCAAAATCCAGATTGAAATCTGAACCCAAGTTATTAAACATACCTAGTGATATTTCTTTATTTGGCTCAATTACACTATTATTATTTGCAATCAAGATTATTCCTTTGAATTTGTTTAAAACGAAAGGAGTAATTCTATCCCCCACGAATTTTATCACTTTTTCTCTCCTTTTACCTAAGACAATTATATCAGGTTTTTTTGTATCTATATATTGCCCAATTTCACCTTTGACATTACCAATTGAAAAAGAAGAATCAATTCGGATGTCGTACTGTTCTGATATGGGGTCAATTAAATATTTCATTTTCTTGCGAAATGAGTTATGTCCACTGTTAATAGATCTCATAGCCGATAATTGATTTTCGCTATCCACAATTTCAGAGGCCTTTTTTACACTAAAAACCTCAATTTCACCATCGATGATTTTTGCGAGGCCAATTGCACTTTTAAGGGTTGCACCTGCGTCTTTCCCTAGGTCTGATAATACAGTTATTTTATATTTTCTCATAATATAGGATTTATGCTGATTTCGGTCTTAATCTAAAAAACTCCAAAAAACTATTTGGATTTTCGACTACACCTCGTTCAGAGATTAATTGAATGTCAATATTTCTTTCTTTTGCTTTAAATGCAAAGTCATCTAAGATTTCAATGATATCATTATCAAGGTATCTTGTTTTTCGAACGTCTAGTTCTAAAAAGGTTTCTCTCGGTAAGCTATCCAACTCGTTCAAAATGGCACCCTTGTTAAAGAAAGTAACTTCCTCTGCCAGCGTCATTTTGATTCTATGTTTACCATTGCTTTTATCCTCGATATGAAGAAAATGAGAATTTTGATAGCTCTTGATTAAAATTACCACAATGCCGACAGCAAGTCCAAGGCCAATGCCTATAAGCAAGTCGGTAAATATAATTCCTAAAACAGTAACCGTAAACGGAATGAACTGCTTCCAACCCAAGTCATACATTTTTTTGAACAGGGCAGGTTTAGCCAGTTTGTAACCGACTATAAATAAAATTGCCGCCAATACTGAAAGTGGAATCATATTTAATAATCTCGGTATCAACATGACTGAAATCAAAAGGAAAAATCCATGGATAATGGCAGACATTTTTGTTTTTCCACCTGACTGAATATTAGCCGAACTGCGAACAATTACTTGGGTAATGGGCAATCCACCTATCATTCCAGAAATAATGTTTCCCGTCCCTTGTGCCAATAACTCACGATTAGTCGGGGTTACCCTTTTCTGAGGATCTAATTTATCAGTAGCTTCAACGCAAAGTAAGGTTTCTAAACTTGCAACCAGTGCAAGCGTGAATGCGGTAATCCATATTTGTGGATTGCCAATTGCTTCAAAATTTGGAAAACTGAATTGGGCCAAGAATGAACTAGCATCCTCAGGAACAGGTACACTTACCAAATAATCTGAGGAAATATCCCAAAGCTCATTGCCTTTGGTCAGATTAAAAAAGACAATACCAACAACCACAGCCACTAGCGGACCTTGAACAAGCTGAAAAATCTTCCCTTTTTTTGACAAAACAGTACTCCATAGAATTAAGATAGCCAATCCAAGTACAGCCACCAAAGTTGCACCGGGACTAATATTGTTCAGTGCCTTAAAAATTTCAGAAAAAGTATTTTCACCATCCACTTGAAAGAAGGCAAAGTCGCCCTCAGGATCCGGATCATACCCAAAAAAGTGCGGAATTTGTTTTAAAATAATAATGATACCTATTCCGGTGAGCATTCCTTTTATGACCGAAGAAGGAAAATAGTATCCGATAATTCCGGCCTTTAGGATTCCAAAAACCAATTGGATGATTCCCCCTAGAACGACGGCGAGAAGAAAGTTTTCAAATCCTCCCAGAGCACCTATGGCGGTTAAAACAATCGCCGCTAAACCTGCGGCGGGACCACTAACCCCAATTTGAGACCCACTTGCGGTACCTACTACTATACCACCTATTATTCCGGCTATTAATCCCGAAAAAAGAGGGGCTCCACTTGCTAACGCAATACCTAAACACAAGGGAAGCGCAACAAAAAATACAACGATACTTGCTGGCAAGTCGTTTTTTAAATATTTAAACATAACACAAAAGTTATTGGGTCTTCATATGTAGATGAAGACTGATTAGTTAATTAAAAAATGAATGAGACTTAACTAAAGGTCATGCTCGGGTGGTGGAAGTACTATAGATAATGAAGTGGAATAATAGCTTTCAAGGTAAAGATGTGAAATCGAAACCCTTTCGTTTCGAAGGTTTGTGAAATAATTGAGATTATGATCGACAAAAAACTCTTTCTCTTTAGCCTCTTTCTTTTCCTCCTTTTTTTCCTCTTCATTGAAATCAATTGTAATTGCTATTTTTTCTCCTTGACTGTATAACGTTATTACCGCAGGGGCCAAAATCGCCGTGGTTAAAAGAGTTGCTAGTATGATTAGAACAGATGATTTCATTACTTTATCACTTCGAGGCCGAATATAATAATTATTGAATTACCATTTTGTTAAAGAAAAATTAAAAATCTTTCAACAATTTTATACTTTCAGAAGTTACCCAACCCGTTTTGCCGTCAACAATCCTTATTTTTTTCCATTCATTCAATCCTTCAAGGATATTTACCTTGGTTCCTTCATGTAAAACAAAAATTGCTTCACTTCTATTATTGGGTTCGGCCTTTATTTGGACTTCACTATCGAAAACAATGGCAGGCTGATCAGCTTTAAAGTCATTGAACTGAACAAATGCAAATGCAGCAGCGATAACAGATATGAAAAGCGATACAAAACTACCAATAAATGCTATCCGCTTTTTTGTAGCATATCTAAAATAGAAGAATGCAATATAAAGCAGTACAAAAAGAATCATGAACATAACAGCCGCATAACTCCACTGGTCAAAAGTCATAATGCCGGTAATGGAATTATAGATTTTTGCCAATCCAGTTTCTGGCATTACCTCAATGGCATCCAAAGTCATGTTTTGGGCATAGGAAAGGTTGTTTTTTATGTCCGAATCATTGGGCGAGAGTAAAAGGGCTTTTTCGTAATAGTAAATACTGGGAGCGATTTCATTTAATTTATAATAGGCATTTCCCAAATTAAAATAAAGTTCAGCGGAATGTTGGCCATTTTCCAAAATCCCAGAATAATTGTCAATTGCTTTTTGGTAGTCACCATTATTATAGGAATCAGTTGCCTTATTAAAAAGTGTTTCATTTTGGGCTTTCCCAATGAAAGCGAGTAACAATACAATGATGAAGAGTAGTTGTTTCATTGTCTATAATTGTTTGTCCAAATAAGAGATTACTTCACTGGCCTTATCATAGTCCTGTTGCATCTGAACCTCTGAAAATGGGCTATAGCGAGCCATTTCACAATTCTTTAATAAGCCTACAAAACCATCTCTTGTTGATTCATCAACTTCTTTGGCATTCAATAAAGTTGCTATTTTATCCTTGCTGAATTCAGAGGTCTCAATCTTTAATTTGGCCTTTAGGTAATTATGCAGTGCCTTTTCCAGGGCAACATAGAAAGCATCTTTTATACCCAAGGTTTTTTTGGCTTCTGACAAATATTTCCGTGCCAGTTTATTCGCTCTTTTTATTCTATTCCCTACGACATCATCAGCGATAGCCTCCCGCTTTTTACGGAATACAATAGCAATGGGAATCAATAATAATGGTGTTAACCACCAAATATAAAAACGCCTGGAGCCAAAAAAGTAGTTAGTCTTTATTGCTGTTAAATTGGGTTTTAATTTGAGAAAGTTAAATTGATTTCCTGTTGTGACCACCGCCTGTTTTGAGTTTGATATTGGTCCTCCAGAGGTAATCGCATTGTTGGTGGGGCCTTCGATTACATTGATCAGTATCTCACCGGAATTGACAGTATTATATTTTTCTGTCTTTGGATTAAAATAACTGAAGGCAATACTAGGCATGGGATATTTGCCCTTAAACGAAGGCACAATAGTATAGCTATCGCTTACCTTACCCCGCATTCCTGCCAAAGTGGTTCTTACATTTTCATTATGCTCTGGGTCGTATACTTCCAACGAACCGGGAAACTCAGGTTTTGGCAACTGAAATAATTTAAGGTTGCCTTTACCATTTACCTCAACAATCGCCTGCAATGATTCTGATGCATTCAAGCTTGTTTTTGTAGTAGAAACCGTAAAATCGAATTCACCAACAGCACCACCGAAATTTGCCGGTTTACCAGCAGTTGGCAATGCATTGACATTTATGGTCCGTTTTCCAGCGGAAACCGTCTTGTTTGTCTGCGTATAGATCCTTCCTCCAAAGAAATCACGCTTATTGGTGGGAACATCAACTGTCACGTCCAGTGAAAGCGGTTCAATATCCAGATCTCCCGTTTTTTGGGGGTAAAGTACTACCCGTTTTAGAATTACATAGCGATAGGCTTTTCCTTTATATGTTCCATTTTCCGCATTCAAGCGTTGCACAGGGATATCCTGACTCCAAAAATTGTTGTATTTGGGATTATCCAAAGGACGATAATTTGATACACGTATAGATGGACTTACATAGAGTTTGTAAACTACGCTGATTTCTTCGTTTAAATAAGGGTCGGTTTTTGAAACTTCTGCCACTAAATGTAGATTGTCATCTGCAAAATCATCTACGGTCATTTGGTCATTGGGCTTTTCTACAGCGGCTGTTACTTCGACCTTTCTGGCCAATGATTTGTAGGTTTTACCATCGATAACAATAGAAGCTTGTTTTATATTGAAAGTACCCCGTGCAGTCGGGGCAAGGGTATAGGAATAGGTTTTGGAATACGAGCGTACCCCATTTACCCAAGATGAACTTATGGCCTGTGAGGGCCCCATTAATACTCGAAACCCCTTAAAGTCAGGTGGGACGAAATCATCACCATCTTTGTTCATAGTAAATTCTACCCTTAACCTCTCATTGATACCAAGCTTTTCTTTACTAAGCTTCATTTCAAAGGTAATGGCTTCTTGTGCATTCATCATAAATGCCAAGAAGAACATTGGAAGTAACGCTATGAAATATCTCTTATTCATTTAATTTACCAATCCTTTTCATTTTTGACTTTGGCACCTTTGACTTTTTTGGCATCTATTTTCTCCTGTACTTTTTTTTCCTGATTCTGCATGGCCTCTAACAGATTTTGAATTTGC
>CAZHJO010000157.1:0-6645 GCA_964532755.1 uncultured Maribacter sp.
AAGAATTTGCAAACACCAGGGGAATGATGGTAATCAAACTAGACAAAGAAAACCTAGTCTATATTAAAATCAGTAGAAAGAAAGGGAATGGGGAAAGTTCCTGGTCCACTATCAAAAATGCAATGGCAAGCGGTACTGTGAAAAAGCGATAAAAGAAAAACACTTGATATGATTAATGGCAATTAAAATGTTAAAAGTAACTACCATAGTTCTGTGTGCATTTATGTTTTTTTCCTGTAAAGAGGAAAGAACAAAAGTAGTCAGGGAAAATGTTGCCCCCGATTATAAGATTGATTTTGGAAGAGTTTCCTTGAAATCGATATTCAGAAGTGACAGCCTTAGTATTTGGGGCGGATCATTGGTCAAAGGGGAAGATGCCATGTACCATATGTATTATGCTCGCTGGCCAAAAAGATTGGGCTGGGCTTGGGTAACCGACTCAGAGATAGCCCATGCCATATCCGAGAGCCCATTCGGACCTTTCGAATTCAAAGATGTGGCATTGGGCCGAACAAATAAAGCGGATTGGGATGGTTGGTGTACCCACAATCCTACTATTTACAAATTCGACGGAAAATACTATCTCTATTATATGGGAAATACGGGAGACGGAAAAATTGTGAGTGTTCCTGGTAAAGAAAAATTGAACTGGAATCACAGAAATAACCAGCGCATAGGTGTGGCCGTGGCAGATACTCCCAATGGTCCTTGGAAACGTTTTGACCAACCTATTTTGGATATCAGCAAGGATAGTCTTGCCCATGATGCCCTAATGACCTCAAATCCGTCTTTTTGTCAGCGTCCCGACGGAAGTTACCTAATGGTGTATAAGGCAGTTGGCAAAAAGTTTCCAGCACCCAATGGTGGGCCTGTGGTACATATGGTGGCGACATCAGAAAGTCCTACTGGTCCATTTACGAAGTACGACGATCCTATTTTTACTGTTGAAGGGGAGCGTTTTCCTGCCGAAGACCCGTATATCTGGTATCAGGAGGGCAAGTATAGAGCTATTGTCAAACGTATCAAACATATTGATAATAAGAGGGTTTTCTCACTTGTTCACTATGATTCAGAAGACGGTTTCGATTGGAAACCGGCCAAGCATTTTGATATTTCAGAACGCATGGTGGAATGGGAAAATGGCCGTACACAACAATTTCTGCATCTCGAAAGACCACAGGTTTTTATTGAAAATGGTCAGCCCATAGCCCTCTTATGTGCTGCAGACACTTTGAATATCAGAGGTGAGCGCGATTCATTCAATGTGTAAATTCCACTAAAGATTACCAAAGAAATTGATGGGAACCAATAGAATTAACATAGAGATTATTACAAAGGAAAACACAAAGCAATTAAGATAAAACGTTAAAAATGAAGAATAGAACCAGTTTATTTCTACTATTGGCAACAGTCCTATTCACGATTACGGTTGATGCCCAATCCAAAAAAACGGAAATCCTATATCTCTCAGGTACCGGTAAAGACGATATGGTGCAGTGGGATTTCTTTTGCTCTGATGGAAGGAATAGTGGGAAATGGTCAACTATAGGTGTGCCATCGTGCTGGGAATTACAAGGTTTCGGTGAGTATAATTATGGACACGATAGTAGATCAGATAAAAAGGTATTCGATGAATACGGAATCTACAGGCATAAATTTTATGTTCCCACGGAGTGGAAGAACAAAGAAGTGAAAATTGTGTTTGAAGGTGTTATGACCGATGCGGAGGTTAAGATTAACGGAAAAATTGCCGGAGAAATACATCAAGGTGCCTTTTACGAGTTTAAATATTCCATAACAAATCAACTCAAGCCAGGAGCAGATAATATCCTGGAAGTGAAGGTAAATAAAGTTTCAGCCAATGAATCTATCAACTATGCAGAGCGCAATGCCGATTTCTGGATTTTTGGAGGTATTTATCGCCCGGTTTACTTACAAATTTTGCCAAAAGAACATATTGAGCGTATAGCTATAGATGCAAAAGCAGACGGCACCATCAATGCGGATATATTTACGGAATCTAAAAAGGCAGCATCGATAAACCTATTATTATCTGATTCGGAAGGCAAAAAAACCCAACATTTAATCCCTATTGATCTTAGCAAAGAAAAAGGTAGATTGAAGGTATCCGCAAAGGCAGAAAACATAAGGTCTTGGAATCCTGAACAACCAAATCTTTACACTTTGAATTTTGAACTTCTCAATAAAAAGAATCAAGTCTTACATAGAACAAGTGAAAAAATTGGCTTCAGAACTGTTGAGGTCATAGAAGGTGATGGTATCTATGTAAATGGTGAACGTATTAAGTTTAAGGGCGTAAACCGGCATTCCTTTTATCCTTCCTCGGGAAGAACTACCTCAAAAGCGCTGAGCATTGAACATGTAAAGATGATGAAGGATATGAACATGAATGCCGTGCGTATGTCCCATTATCCGCCGGATGTTCATTTTTTGCAAGCCTGTGATTCTTTGGGTTTATTTGTAATTGATGAAGTTTGTACTTGGCATTCTCCCCATTTAGATACCGAAGTAGGAGAAAAAATTGTTAAGGAAACTGTGGTTCGGGATGTTAATCATCCATCCATCTTACTTTGGGCCAATGGTAACGAAACAGGCTGGAATACAGAACTGGATGATGACTATGCCCTTTGGGATATTCAAAAACGTGAAGTCATTCACCCATGGAATATTTTTAGGAAAACAAACACCTTACATTATTTCTCTTATCACGGTCTTGCAAATGATGGTTATTCAAAAGATAAAATCTTTTTCCCAACGGAGTTTTTGCACGGTTTATACGATGGTGGTCATGGAGCGGGTTTGGATGATTATTGGAAACAGATGTGGAACATGCCCTTATCAGCAGGTGGTTTCTTATGGGATTTTGCCGATGAAGCAGTGGTACGGACAGATAAAAATGGAATTTTAGATACCGATGGGAACCACGCTGCCGATGGTATTGTTGGCCCTTATGGAGAAAAAGAGGCTAGTTATTTTACGATAAAAGAGGTTTGGTCTCCTATCTATATTGAAGAACGTTTTATCAAACCTGATTTTAATGGCGTTTTTAGGGTTGAAAACAGATATCATTATACCAATTTGAATGAATGTAAAATGATGGCCCAATGGGTCCAATTTAATGGCCCTGAAGGAACTGACAAAGCTAAGGTACTCTCTGAAAAAAAAGTTCCTCTTCCAAGTTTAGAACCGAGCGAGAAAGGAAAGTTCGAGGTTACTAAACCGGATAATTGGAAATCGGCAGATGCTTTGTATCTAACTGCCACAGCCCCTGATGGTAAGGAAATATTTACCTGGAGTTATCCAGTGAAAACTCCGCAAGAAGTTAATGCTGGTAATATTCGTTTTACAGGTGATGGAGCTATTAAAACATCTCAAAAAGACGGTCTTATTCTTGTGGAATCAAAAGGAATTAGTTTTACATTTTCAGAAAAGACAAGCTTATTAATGGAGGTTAAAAAGGATGGTAGTGTGATTCCTTTTAACAATGGACCAATAATTTTGGGACAACATGATAAAATAGAATCAGTAACTGTCAACACCCTGAATGATAAAGTTGAGATTAAAGCTTTATTTGAAATGACAGACAAATCCCCAGAATGGGCTTCGCATAAGGAATTTAGTTCAGATATGATAAAATGGACGATTTATCCCCACGGTTTACTTGATCTAGCAGTGCATTTTAAAGGAAAGAGAATAGTAAATGGGTTTAAAGGAATCACCTTTTCTTTTCCAGAGACAGAAGTTAAAAGGATGAAATGGCTTGGAGATGGACCATATCGTGTTTGGAGAAATAGAATGAAGGGAACCCAGTTTAAGATTTGGGAAAATGATTATAACAATACGGTTACAGGAGAATCAGGTTTTGTATATCCTGAATTTAAAGGTTTCTTTTCAAACTTATATTGGGCTAAAGTCATAGGGAAGAAGAATAATGGATTTACTGTTTATTGTAAGTCAGACAAAACCTTTTTACGTATGCTTACACCTGAGCAACCTGCAGATCCAGTTAGAGGGGCTACCGTAAATAGTTTTCCAGCAGGTGACATATCATTTGTAAAAAATATACCTGCTATTGGCACTAAATTCCAAGAGCCATATAAAATGGGTCCTCAAGGGCATTCTGAAAACTATTTTGGAAATGATGATGATCCTATAGTAATAGCATTGTTGTTTAAGTTTTAATTACATCCATAAAAAACAAGGTGATTTAAAAAGGCGGCACATTGTAAAGTAATTGTCTAGTGAAAAAATATTGCATCATGATTAATATGGTATATTTTTATTTATGTACCATCAATGAAGTAAAACCTAGTTAAAATTCCATAAAATGAAAACCGTCCTAAGTTCCATACTACTCTTTTTTTGTTCTTTCTATCTGTCAGGGCAAGATGACTCCGAGAAATCGCGGCCAAATATCCTTTGGATAATCACAGATGACCAAAGAACTGATGCTTTGGAATGTTATAACAAGGCGACCACAGGTAAAAGTGAGAGTAGCCTTGGCTATGTAATGTCCCCCAATATAGATAAACTTGCTGCTGAAGGTACAATGTTCGTTAATGCCTATAACAATTCTCCCATGTGTGCGATTTCTAGGGCTTCAATGCATATGGGACGCTATCCATTTAGATCGGGGCATTATAAGTTCTATTCACACCAGGAGGCAGATGTATCCAAGCCATTGGTGTCCCAAATTATGAGGGATAAAGGTTATGGTACAGCCGCATTTGGTAAAACACATTGGTCAATTGATAAGTACCTGGACAAAACAAAGAACAAACCAGACGATATGTTCGATTTGGTCGTGCATTTTAAAGCTGATCTACAAAATCAGGGCCATGGTGATATCTTTACTGGTAAAGCCCAAGTTGAATTCCCCGATGGGATATTTAAACTAATCAATAGGAGAGAAACGACCATTTATCCTGATGGCACTTTACAAGAGTACATTACCAACGATGTAGAAAAAGAAATTCCTCTAGTCGACCAAAAAATGCATGCTAAAGTGGATAAGGATTTTGATATTCTAAGATTATATACAAGACCACATAATACGCTGATTATTGGTGGGGAAAACCCAAATCCTGCTGGAGAGACCATAGACGGTTTAATTGTTAAGGAATTCAAAAGTTATCTGGATAATGCAGGTAAACAATACCCCACTATTTCAGGGCGAAAGGTTCAAGGTGCGAATAAATACAAACCTCTATTTTTGAATATTGGCTTTACCTGGCCACATACGCCAGTTATTCCCCCGAAGGAATACCGCGATATTTTCAAGAAAAAGAAATACAAAATTCCGGAGTTTAGCACAGATGAACTATCGAACTTTCCGCCCCAATTGGTATTGCACTATAATGAATGTAAGGCCGATCAATTAAAACAAGAAGAAAAGCTTCAAGCAATACAGGATTATTATGCATTCTGTGCGTATGGGGATTCGCTTATCGGTGATTCGGTTGATGCGTTTAAAAAGTACTGCGAAGAAAAAGGCGAGGAATATATTATTATCTATACGGTAGGAGATCATGGGTGGCATCTGGGTGAACAGGGTGTCATGGCGAAATTCGGTCCCTGGAAAGAGTCAGTTCATGATGCCATAATAGTTGTCTCATCGGACAAGAAGAAATTTCCAGCTGGCAAAGTTGTTACCGACATTGTTGAATATGTAGATTTTGTCCCAACTATTCTAGCAGCAGGAAATGTCGATATTAAAGACAAGGAGTATGACTACCTTGATGGATATGACCTTCAGGAAGTAATTACAAATGAAGCTCCTAAACGGGAATATGCGTTGGGCGAAATCAATGTTGTCAACGGCCATAGGGCGTATATGCGAAACCTTGATTTTGCCTTTTCTATGCGAAGCAGGGATATGTGGGATGATGTTCATAGTCCTGATCAAAACAAGGATGTGAGATGGGCATTGACCTGCGATCGACCAAAGGCAGATATGGCCCTGTATGATCTTCGAGTCGATCCCTTGGAAAAGAACAATGTTGCCGATAAAAAAGAATACAGGGCATTGGCAGATTGGTTTAGAAATAAACTGGGAAACATAGTCTTAGGCGATGGTCGGGTGGAATGTGACTGGACTTTTCCAAACAGTTACAACATCAGCAATTTCGCCGGTGGCGCCGATGATAAAAAACTTGACATTCCAGATAACATAGACCCGCTACGATGAGAAAAGTGTCAAATAACTGCAAAGTGGCATTGGTAACCGTATCCCTGTTATTAGTAACGCTTTCTTTAATTGGTCAGCCGAATACCATTTCTTCCCATACAGAGAACAGCCAATTGATCAGGGATTTTTCGGGACAAAAATGGAAAATGAAAATGATGTTGCCCGGGCAGGGAATCAAAGCAGGACTACATGAATTGCCTCCTGAGGATATTGAAACCTTGGTATGGAATATTGCAGAAGTCCCTGGTGATGTATACACCGATCTTTGGAAAGTCGGTGCCATTGAGGATCCCTATTTTGGCCGCAACAGTATAAAAGCCCAATGGGTGCAACAATATGAATGGTGGTATGCCTATCAATTCAATGTAACCGAAGACATCAGTAATCAGATGGTCAAGCTTCTTTTCGAAGGGGTCGATTATAGTTGTGATGTGTGG